>NZ_CP123383.1:0-104860 GCF_029866425.1 Gordonia sp. SMJS1
CTGCCCCACTTCCCATCGACCTACGGTCGATTGGTCGGAGTGTGATTGTGGTGCACCGTGTTTCATGTCGACCAGTCTAGCACGTTCAGACCGAGCAACGGGCCTCGACAGGGGCCGTGTCGGCCTGCGGCCGACCCCTCACCACACCCCACCCGACCGCCCTACGGACGCTCTCAGTACCCATATGAAACATACTACCGCACAACAGAATTAAAACCCATTGCCACACAACCGATTCCCTACGGAAATCTACGCCTGGCGCGACCGCTACTCTCGCATGCAACCAAAGAAGCCCGAACCTCCGTGCCCCCTTTCTCATAATTTGAGAAAGGACCGTGCGGCTCCGAAGGAGCATCGACTACGGTGCTGCGAATGCTTCGCGTTTACCTCGACCAGTTCGCCTGGATCGGTCTCGCAAAGGCTGCACACGGTCGATCGGACGGTGCGCCCTACAGTGCCGCACTTGAGATGTGTCGCGCGGCGAGAACGCTCAACGCGGCGTCGTTCCCACTCGACCTGTATCGGTACTGGGAAACAGCCAAGAATCACGTCGCGGGATCTAGGAACCGTCTGGCAGACACCATGATCGAGCTGTCCGATTTCGACACCATCACCATTCCGCCGCCGCTACTTCCCTACGAGATCGACACGAGACTTCAAAAACTCTTCGGGCGACCCACCGATGTGGCTGTGCCACGCATATTCGGACGCGGCATCGAGCACCTCACCGCCGGCGGCGTCGACATCTCGGGGCCGCGGCCCGCCTCTACCGACAAGAGCAGCGACCTGCGTAAACCCATCGACCGTCTGCTCGAGGAGGCATTACTACGCGCTGGTCCGGATACTCACGCGAGAGTAGGCCAACCGCTCAATGCCGATGAATGGGGCAAGAAGTTCGTGCAACACGAAGTCACCGTCGCGCAAGCGATCGCTGGTCGTGGTGTGGAGCGGGAGGACCTGCCGGCCGCCGTCGTCCACTCCGATTACGAGGACATCGCGCCAGTCATCCGTGAGCGCGTCCTATCCGCCGGCCTGACTCTCGAGGGAGTCACCGCCTCACTGGGCGGGGCCGGCATTCTCCGACTCGTGGAATCACTTCCCACCCGACGAGTCACGAACGCCCTGCGCCTGAGTAAGCACCTCCACCCGCCTGAGCACCAAACGTGGCGGCCAAACGACTTTATCGACGTCGTTCAACTACCCGTTCCAACTGTCTACTGCGACGTTGTCTTCACCGAGAAGCAGTGGGTCGAGGCACTGTCACGCGAACGCCTCGACGAGCAATTCCGCACCACACTGATCTCGAAACCTGAGCAGCTAGTGGAGGTACTAGCTGCGGCGACGGGAGTATCAGATTAACGGTGTAAGTGGCGTTTTCGGTTAGTTGTCTTCGCTGGCCGGCATGCGGTCGGCGAAGGTGATGGCGAATGCGTTGAGTGCTGGTTTCCACCGCATTGTCCATCGTTTCTGTCCGGTGCCGGTCGGATCGAGCGACCGGGTCACCAGGTACAGGCACTTTAGCGCCGACTGCTCGTTCGGGAAATGCCCACGAGCCCGCACTGCGCGCCGGTAGCGGGCGTTGAGTGACTCGATCGCATTCGTCGAGCAGATCACCTTACGGACCTCGATGTCGTAGTCGAGGAACGGTATGAATTCTTGCCATGCGTTGCGCCACAACCGGATAGCTGCCGGGTACCGGTGCCCCCACTCGGCGTCGAACGCATCCAACGCCTCGGCCGCGGCTGCAGCGGTGGGGGCGGTGTAGATCGGTTTGATCGCCTTGGCGATAGCATCGCGGTGCTGGCGGCCGGCATAGCGGAATGTGCCCCGGATCAGATGGATGACACACGTCTGCACCACCGTGTCGGGAAAGACCGCCCCGACCGATTGCGGCAGGCCTTTTAGCCCGTCGCAGACGAGGAAGAAGATGTCGGCTACACCCCGGTTCTTCAGCTCGGTAAGCACCGCCAGCCAGTACTTTGCCGACTCACCATCGCCTTCACCTGCCCACATCCCGAGCACGTCACGATGCCCGGCCAGATCCACCCCGATCGCGGCGTAGATCGGCCGGGGCCCTACCTGCCCATCGCGGATTTTGACATGGATGGCGTCGATGAACACCGCGGCGTAGACGCGTTCGAGCGGACGGGCATGCCAGGTGGCCATCTCTTCGAGCACCCGGTCGGTGATCCGGCTGATCGTGTCTTTGGAGACCGCAGCACCGTAGATGTCGGCGAAATGGGCGCTGATTTCACCGGTGGTGAGCCCACGGGCATACAGCGACAACACCACCTCATCCACATCAGTCAAGCGGCGTTGGCGCTTCTTCACGATCTGCGGCTCGAAGGTGCCCGCCCGATCCCGCGGGACATCGATCTCGACCTGCCCACACGCATCAGTCAGCACGGTCTTCGACCGAGACCCGTTGCGCGAGTTGCCACTCCCACGACCACGCTGGTCGTGCTTGTCGTAACCGAGATGCTCAGACATCTCTTCATCGAGCGCCGTCTCGAGCACCGTTTTGGTCATCGCTTTGAGCAACCCATCCGGACCGGTCAGGCGGACCCCGGCCTCCCGGGCCTGGCGGACCAGCTCGCGGGCTACCTCGAGTTCATCGACGCTGCGGTCCGCAGGCACCTCGACGATCCCGTCATCGTGTTCATCAGATGGCTCCACAGCCACCAGAGTGTCGGTCATGATGCGACCTTCCTGCCCCCGACACACCGAGGGCGGTAAGGCCACTTACACCGTTCTCACGACAGTCCCGCGGCGACGTTGTGAGGCGGAGTCAGCTAAGACCGGTGACCCCGATTCTTTGATGCGGGGCAGGATATCGTTCGACGGTGTCTACACGGACGGTCACGATAGTTTCGGTGCTCGTGCTATCGACGCTGGCCTTTTGGACTAGCGCCGCGACGTCGATCCTCCCTGACTGGTGGTGGCTACGCGACTGGAGAGTGCTCGGTCCAGCCGGTGGCGTCCTCCTCGTACTTGCAGTCATTCTCGCCATCATCCAAGCCCGACACGACACACGCGAAGACCGGCCCGACAAGGTCTCCCCCCAGCCCCAGTACGGGGATCGCTCCGTAATTGGAAATGTGCTCAGCGGCAGTGCCGCTATCAACACCGGAGACGTGCACAACACAGTGGAGTTCACACGTCCACCACTAGGACTACCTGACGCGATAAGCTCCGCCGACTACCTGGAGCGAGTGCGGCGTCTATCCGACGAGCGTCGCGTACGCAGGGTTCGCGCCGCGGGCCTCTCGCCGATGCGGGTGGCGCAAGTTGTACAGCTCATCTCCTCGCGCACTTCGATTAGCACGCCCCGTAGCGGTGAGGTTGTTGTGTTAACTGGCCAACTCGGCTCAGGCAAGAGCGAAGCAGCCGAGGCCGCGCTAAGGGAGGCAACCACTCGCGCAGCTGACTCCAACGAAGCCCCAGTTCCAATCTGGGTCTCTGCCCAAGAGATGGTCGACGGAGCGACCTTAGAGGGTCATGTCGCCGACCAGGTCGGCACATCCATACTGACAGCGCGCGGGGCGTTCGTTGTGCTCGACGGACTCGACGAACGCTTCCATGAGATCGCCGGCATGCTTACCCAAGCAAGTCTCTTCACTGCGGCCTGGCCACGGTCAAGTGTGTTGGTGACAACACGACCCACCGAGCTAGCCACCAGGGGATTTGAGGTAACGCCGATGCCGCTGCTCGCGGAAGCCGAGGCGCTGGATCTCGTCCGAACCTTATCCCGCGGTGATCAGCATGTAGGTCGGCAGTGGAGCGCTGATCTCCGTGAGCTGATCAGGCGCCCTCTATTCGCACTGATCACCGCCCAGTACCTGTCACCCCACCGTTACGGACAAGCCAACGCCGCCGAGCTGATCGACCTAGTCATCACAGACAGCGCCAAACGCGAAGGCGCCGCGTTCTCATCCGCTCTGCGAAAAATCGCGGTCGCGACGACAACCACCGGGCAGCGGGTCGATACCCGCACCATGCTTTCAGCAGAAGAGTGGGGTTCGGTGCAGGGCTCACCCATGCTGACAGTCGACCGTCACACAGCGCGCTTCACACTCGCAGTCTTTCAGCAATGGCTCGCCGGCCAGGCGCTGATCTCCGGCGAAGTCGACATAGAACAGTCAGTAACTGTTGACCTGGTCGCCTTCGACCGATGGAGATACGCAGTTTCTATCGCCCTCGCGTCCGCACCCACCGAACGCTTCGACGACATCATGTGCCACCTCGCCGGATGGCGTCCCGCTGCTGCCGCCTGGGTACTGAGCGAAGTCCAAGGCCCAGCCATCCCCGCCGAGGCCAGCCAAGATCGCAACCAGGACACAGCAAACCGGCGCATCCGCCAGGCGCTCACAGCATGGCTCGCAGGGCTAGGACCTACCGGCAAGATCACCAACCACGAACTGAGCGAAACGTTCTCCGAGAAGAACCGTCCCGGGTTACTCGACACCCACACCTTCACCGTGCAGATCGACGGCGGTCAGGTTCGTCTCACAATCAAGTCCCCCCAGCACAGGCAGATGGTGGCGCGGCCAATCACCCATTCAGGCTGGCCGTGGACCCTCACTCTCGATGTGCTTGCCGACAAGATCTCGAGAAACCTTGTCGGCTACATTGTCGATTCGCCCCCTGAGGGCGTCGTCGAGGCAGAGGTCTATCGCGCCCTCATCGATCGATCTCCGGAATTTCCATCAGTCGAGGCTCTACAGGTCGCAATTGACAAGCTCGACCATGGCGAATTGTCCTCTCCACCTGGATATTCACCGGAGCAGAGGACAGAACTAAGGAATCAGGCACAGCGTATGCTCAGCGGGCGGCGCGCGGCCGAGTCCGATCTCTACCGATGGCCGGGTCCCGATCAAGAGGACCCCACACCGTGGCATCCCACCGGGCGATACTCGAAAGATCGACTCGGTGAACGCGCCCGGCAGATACTCACCGAGACTCTCAACGCCTATCAGAGCATCGTCGACTCACACTTCCCCACCCTGAGTGACACACTTCGCTGCCGGGTGCTGATGCCCGCCACACTTGAAGGTGACATCACCGTCCACGAAGACGCTTGGGGACCAGGCAACCATGAGATATGGCTGGCCTCGTGGCTCAACCCTGGCGCCGTAACAAACAACGTCGCCCTCACAGTCGAATCACCAGATCCCGCCGTCACACTGCCCGACGAAGACGACCGTCTCCACCGACAATTCTCCGAATGGCTCGACGCTCACCCCGAGGCACGAGCATTTGCACACTTTTCAGTCTCACACGGCGCGACAGAGTTCTTCGGCACCGCTCCCGCTACCGCACTCGCCATCCGATGGCTATGGGACGACCTCAAAGACATCAACCTAGTCACAGGTCACGCACCCCGAAAAATCCTCTGACACAGGACAGGCGTCAGAGGCGGAGCGCCATACTGAGGTTCACAACGATCGCCGCACATCTTCGGTCTCGAAGTACTCCACAAAGAGCCGGCCCAACTCGATCCAATCCTGCGCGGTCACATCCGCGTCAGCGTGGAGATCGAGGGCTTCTTCCACTGTCCAACCGTCGTAGACGATGTACGGCGAGCACCACCTATCGAGATCCCAGGCAGCACAGACCCCCGAGCGCCGTTCAGACTTAGAAAGCCCCATCCAGAAGAGATTGCCAGGTCATGACCCTTGATACTCGGAAAGCGGTCCGCCTCCGTCCACCTCCGCCACGCGTGGTTGAAAGCGAACTCCAGCGACATCTTCGAACCCGTCACAGCGTCAACGCCCTGCGCGAGCACGCCAAGCGCCAGGCCGATCACCACCGTCTTGACCTGCTGATCTTTCGTTTGCTTCACGGCAAGAATCCGTCTTTCTCGGGTGCAGACGTCGGGACACATTCAGGGTAGGCCCTGCTGCGGCGCCAGTAGCAGCTGAGGTGGGCCCTTCGTAGTGGTCCAGTTGTTGTGCGACTCTGTTGCCCGAGTGTTTGGGCAGGAAGAATCGACGACGACATGGCAGGTAGCAAGCGCCGGCGGCATACGCCGGATCAGATCATCCGCAAGCTGGCCGAGGGCAACAAGCTCCTCGGGACCGGGCAGGAGTTGGCTGAGGTGTGCCGGCATCTGGAGGTCACAGAGTCGACCTGGCATCGCTGGGTGGCCCAGTACGGGGGCATGAAGGCCAATGACGTCAAACGCCTCAAAGAACTCGAAGCTGAGAACGCTCGGCTCAAGAAGTTGGTCGCCAACCAGGCCCTCGATATCGACATGCTCAAGGAGATTTCGTCGGGAAACTTCTGACCCCGAACCGCAAGCGCAGCGCCGTGACGATGCTGCGTGAGCGGTTCGGGGTATCTGAGCGGCGAGCATGTGCTGTGGTGGGCATCCACCGCTCCACGATGCGACTGCACCCAGCGCCGATCACCGCGGAGGAAGCCGAGCTGCGGTCCTGGCTACGTGGGTTTTCCACCGACCGGCCCCGCTGGGGCTGGCGACGCGCCGCGATCGCCGCGCGCAAAGCGGGCTTCACGGTCAACAACAAACGCATCCGCCGCCTGTGGCGCGAGGAGGGGCTGCGAGTTCCCCAGCGCCGCAGGAAGAAACGGCTCACCGGAATCGGGACCGCGGTTGGGGCGATGTGCCCAATCCGGCCGAACGTGATCTGGGCGATGGACTTCCAATTCGACACCACCGCCGACGGCCGAACCATCAAAATGCTCAACGTGATCGACGAGTTCACCCGCGAAGCCCTGGCGATCCACGTCGACCGCGTCATCAACGCCGATGGCGTGGTTGACGTTCTCGACCGCCTGGCCCTGATACATGGTCCACCGTGCTACGTGCGGTTCGACAACGGACCGGAATTCGTCGCTCACGCCGTCAACGACTGGTGCCGATTCAACGGCACCGGATCACTATTCATCGACCCCGGCTCCCCGTGGCAGAACGCCTGGATCGAATCGTTCAACGGCCGCCTGCGCGACGAGCTGCTCAACTCCTGGCGCTTTGACTCCCTGCGCGAAGCCCGGGTCATCATCGAAGACTGGAGGATCGACTACAACGCCAACCGACCCCATTCGGCCCACCACGGACTCACCCCCGCCGAGTTCGCCCTACAGTGGACCACGACCCACCAACCCCAAGCCGCATAGCGACTGGACCATCGAATGGGTCGGGCCTGGTGCAGGGATAGGTGACAGGGTTAGTCACGCGGCCTGAGGGGCCTCGTGGTTGATGATGGTCTCGAATTCAATGGGGGTCAATCTGCCGAGGCGGTCCTGTCGTCTGCGGCGGTGGTAGGTCCGTTCGATCCAGTGCACGATGGCGGCCCGGAGCTCGTCTCTGGTGGCCCAGGATCGACGGTCGAGGACGTTGTTCTGTAGCAGCGAGAAGAAGCTCTCCATCGCCGCGTTGTCACCACACGCACCGACCCTGCCCATCGACCCGAGCATGCCGTGCCGGGTGATGGCCTTCTGCATCTTCTTCGAACGAAATTGAGACCCTCTATCGCTGTGCAGAACGCAGCCGGCCACGTCCCCTCGCCTGGCGACAGCGCTGTTCAGGGCGGCCACGGCCAGGCGGGACTTCATTCTCGAGTCGATCGAGTACCCGACGATCCGGCCCGAGTAGACGTCCTTGATCGCGCACAGGTACAGCTTGCCCTCGGCCGTCCAGTGCTCGGTGATGTCGGTCAGCCACAGCTCGTTGGGGCCGGGCGCGGTGAAGTCTCTCTTGACGAGATCGTCGTGTACAGGCGGGCCGGCCTTGCGGTGCTTGCCGCGGCCTCTCTTGCTGATGGTGCTGGTCCAGCCGCCGGCGGAGCAGATCCGCCACGCCGTCCGCCGGCACATCTTCTCGCCTGCGGCTTCGGCCTCGTCGGCGAGGTAGCGGTAGCCGAACTCCGGGTCTTCGCGGTGGGCGTCGAACAGGGCGTTGGCCCGGTACGCCTCGGCGAGCTCGGCGTCGGTGATCGGGTTCTTGCGCCACCGGTAGTAGGGCTGGCGAGCGATCTTGAGTACCCGACACGCCACCGTGACGGGGATGCCGTCAGCGGCCAGCTCACTCACGAGCGGGTACCACCTTTTCCCGGCAGATTCGCTTGGGACGGGTACGCCGCCGCCCGGCGTAAGACCTCGTTCTCCTGTTCAAGCAGGCGCACACGCCGCTTGGCCTCGCGCAGCTCACGCGATTCGGCCGACGTGGTGCCGGGCTTGATCCCGGCCTCCACGTCGGCCTTGCGGATCCACTTGTTCAGGGTCATCGGGTGGATACCGAAGTCGGCAGCGATCTGTTCGAGAGTCACACCGTCTTCACGGTTCTGGGCGACGCGGACAACGTCGTCGCGGAACTCGTGGGGATAGGGCTTGGGCACAGCTGGCATCCTTCCAGGCCGCCCGGCAGAGCAAGCCAGATCAGATGTCACCTACTCGTGCACCAGCCCCCCGTGCGATTGTTCCGTATATGCGACGGACAGTTCGCCGTCATCGACCGTGACATCGATGGTGCCGCCCGGTTCGATTTCGCCGCGCAACAGCGCACGACCGATCTTGGTCTCGACCTCATGGGCGATATACCTGCGCAGGGGTCGTGCACCGTAGACCGGGTCGAAACCGTGTTCGGCGATGAGCCGGCGTGCTTCCGGCGTGATATTCAAGTGTATCTGTCTCTCCGACAACCTGTTCCGAAGATCGGCGAGCTGCAGCTCGACGATGTACTCGATCTGGGGCAGCGTGAGCGGTGTGAACAACACGATGTCGTCGACCCGGTTGAGGAACTCGGGACGGAAGTGCCCGCGCAGTTCCGCCAGCACCCGCGCCCGGGCGTCCGGCTTGATCTCGCCGTCCGCTGTGACTCCCTCGAGGAGATGCTGAGATCCGATGTTCGAGGTCATGATGATCACCGTGTTCCGGAAATCGACCTGCCTGCCTTGAGAATCGGTGATCCGGCCGTCATCGAGCACCTGCAGCAGGGTATTGAAGACGTCGGCATGGGCCTTCTCGATCTCGTCGAAGAGCACCACGGAGTACGGCTTGCGACGCACCGCCTCAGTGAGCTGACCCCCCTCGTCATACCCGACATACCCGGGGGGCGCACCGATGAGCCTACTCACCGTGTGCCGCTCCTGGTACTCGCTCATATCCAGGCGCACCATGTTGTCTTCGCTGTCGAAGAGGGCACTGGCCAGCGTCTTTGCGAGCTCGGTCTTCCCCACACCTGTCGGTCCCAGGAAGATGAACGAACCGATCGGCCGGCGCGGATCACGGATACCCGACCTTGCTCTGATTACCGCGTCTGCGACCAGTTGTACCGCCTCGTCCTGACCGATGACCCTCTCGTGCAGGATCTCGTCGAGCTTCAACAGCTTCTCCCGCTCGCCTTCCTGCAGTCGAGCGACCGGGATACCCGTCCATGCGGCCACGATCTCTGCGATCTCGTCTTCGGTGACCACCTCGCGCAGCAACGGATTCCGGCCCTGCCTGGTAGCCAATTGCTCCTCCGCCGCCTCGAGCCTGCGTTCCAGCGCGGTGATCTCGCCGTACCGCAACTCGGCGGCCCGATTGAGGTCGTAATTGCGTTCGGCCTCCTCGGCCTCGTGGCGTAAGCGTTCCAGCTCTCCCCGCAGCTCCTGCACCCGACGGATCGCTTGGCGCTCCGCCTCCCACTGAGCGTGCCGGGCGTCGGCCTCGGCCCGCAGATCGGCCAGCTCCTTACGCAACTCCTCGAGGCGCGTCTTGCTGGCCGCGTCCGTTTCCTTGGACAGGGCGGCCTCTTCGATTTCCAGCCGGGTCACTTTCCGGGTGAGTTCGTCGAGTTCGGCGGGCATCGAGTCGATTTCGGTTCGTAGCCGGGCGCACGCTTCATCTACCAGGTCGATCGCCTTGTCCGGAAGGAAACGGTCGGTGATGTACCGGTGCGAGAGGGTCACGGCGGCCACCAGTGCGCCGTCCTGGATCTTCACGCCGTGAAACACCTCGAGGCGTTCTCGAAGTCCGCGCAGAATCGAGATTGCATCCTCGGCACTGGGCTCGTCGACGAGAACGGTCTGGAATCGACGCTCCAATGCTGCATCGGATTCGATGTGCTTGCGATACTCGTCGAGAGTGGTGGCACCGATCATGTGCAGTTCGCCGCGGGCGAGCATCGGTTTGAGCATGTTGCCGGCGTCGAGAGATCCCTCGCCGCCGACCGATCCTGCGCCGACGACGGTGTGTAACTCGTCGACGAACAACAGGATGCGCCCCTCGGCCGCTTTCACCTCGGACAGCACCGCCTGCAGCCGTTCCTCGAACTCGCCGCGGTACTTCGCGCCGGCCACCAGGGAACCCATGTCGAGCGAGAAGATCGTTTTGTCGCGTAGGCCCTCGGGCACGTCGCCGCGGACGATCCGCTGGGCGAGTCCCTCGACGATCGCGGTCTTGCCGACGCCGGGGTCGCCGATCAGCACCGGATTGTTCTTCGTTTTCCGGCTCAGGATCTGCGTTACCCTGCGGATTTCGGCGTCTCGCCCGATGACCGGATCGAGTTTGCCTGCTCGGCCCTCGGAGACGAGGTCGCGTCCGTACTTCTCGAGCGCCTCGTACGCCCCCTCCGGGCTGGCCGAGGTGACGCGCTGGTTGCCGCGCACTGTGGTCAAGGCGGCGAGGAAGGTCTCTCGTGTGACCCCATGGCTGGTGAGAACCCGTCCGGCCGCACTGGTCGACCCCTCCTCGGAGAGGGCCATCACGAGATGCTCCACCGACACGTAGGAATCCTTGAGTCGCTTTGCCTCTCGTTCGGCGGCGTCGAGCAGTTTGGCCAGGCGCTGGGTGATCATCACCTGACCGGGCGTCGCACCGGGGCCGCTGACCTTCGGCCTACGCATGAGTGCCTGTTCCAGATCGGAGCGTAGGGCGTCGACGTTCGCACCGGCCTGCTCGAGCAGTCGCGGTACGAGCCCTTCCTGCTGATCGACCAACGCGAGCAGCAGGTGCTCTCCGTCGACCTCGGTGTGGCCCATTCTGGTCGCGATGTTCTGGGCCTCCTGCAGGGCTTCTCGTGACCTTTCAGTCAGACTGCCGGTGTCCATGGGGGTGTCTTCCTTCCGTGGGACGCTGCTTCGAGTTTCTCGATTCGATCCAGCAGATCGAGCACGAGCCCGATTGCCGAGTAGTTCAGGCCTAGACCCGTCCGTAACCGTTGGATGCGGGCAGCGTGGGCCACTGCTGACGGTTCGAACAATATTTCGCCGCCGGGGTCGCGGCGTGCGTCGATCAGGCCGAGAGCCACAAGCTTTCGTGCCAGGTCGGGGTGCAGCCCGGTACGTTCGGCGAAGACATCCAGCGACATTCCGGTACGGCGAACCAATATGTACTGGGTGCCCGGGGTCGGGGTGCTCATGGCTGTTTCCTCGGATCGAAGTTCGATTCGGCGGCCAACTGTTCGAACAGCTCGCGTTCACGTGCTGTCGGTTTCGGCGGCACCATCACCTTGATTTCGGCGTAGAGGTTGCCGTTGGCGCCCCGCGGATTGGGCATTCCTTCTCCGCGCAGGCGAAGCTTCCGTCCCGTCGACGAGCCCGGCACCACTTTGACTTTCGCCTCGCCACCCGGGGTGGGAACGACGACGGTCGACCCGAGGACCGCCTCCCATGGCGATACGGGCAGGTCGACGTAGATGTCCCGGCCCTGGACGCGGAACCGGGGATGCGGCTTGATCCGCACCACGAGGTACAGATCCCCGGGCGGCGCGTCGCCGTTGCCCCGGCCGCCTTGCCCGGCCAGCCGGATTCGCTGGCCGTCCAGGACACCGACCGGAATGTCGACGTCGTACTGCCGTCCGTCCAGACGGAGAGTGCGTTTGCCGCCCCGATACGCCTCTTCCAGGGTCAGTTCCAGTTCCGCTTCCTGATCGGCGCCGGGAATCGGCCCGTACCCGCCACCGCCGCCGAACATCTGCCCGAAGAGGTCCTCGAAGTCGACGCCGCCCTCGCCACCGACACCGCGACCGAAGTGCACCCTTCTGCCCCCGCCCCCACCGCCGTACCCGCCGCCGCCGAACCCGCCGCCGTACCCACCGGCGCTTGCCCGGACCCGTTCGTCGTAGTCCTCGGGCACACGCCGGAAGTCGTCACCGAATCGGTCGTAGCGTTTCCGGGTGTCCGGGTCGGACAACACCTGGTAGGCCTCGTTGGCCTCCTTGAACCTGTCCTCCGCAGTGGGGTCCTTGTTCACGTCGGGGTGATACTTGCGGGCCAACTTGCGGTAGGCCTGCTGGATTTCGTCGGTGCCGGCGCCCCGAGAAACCCCGAGCACTTCGTAGTAGTCACGCGCCATCGGTGCTCACCCCTCGGGGCGGCTGACGACCACCGCGGCGGGACGCAACTGCCGCCCGTCCTCTCCATAGCCCGGGCGCAAGACCTCGACCACGGTCCCGGAGGGAAGGTCGGGTTGGGCCACCACACTGACCACTTCATGGAGCTCCGGAGAGAACGGCACACCGACCTCGTCGTGGCGCTCGAAGCCGAACCGTGACAGCACCTGCACCGCCTGATCCCGGATCGCCTTCACACCCTCGACGACGGCCTGAGGATCGCTGCCCGCATGGGCCAGCGCAAGCTCCAAATTGTCCAGGACAGGCAGCCACGCCGCGGAAACCTTCGCCACCTCCGCGGCGCGTTCACGATCCAGATCCTTGGCATACCGCTTGCGCAGGTTGTCCAGATCTGCGAGGGCCCTGCGCCAGCGGTCCTCGAGTTGAGCCAACTCGGCCCCCGTGTCGGTGCGATCAGGCGCCGTCTCGGTCTGATCCCCGTCGGTACCGTCGGTAGCCGGCTCGGTCGTCGAATGATCAGCAGACCTCTCCATCAGGTGCCTCAGCTCCGATCGAACTCGGCGTCGATCACGTCGTCATCATCCGACGACGCAGCCTCTGCGCCGCCGGCCTGGTGTCCGTCGCCGCCGCCGGCTTGGACCGGCGCGAGCCCGTAGAGCAGCTGCTGCAGCTCCGAGGTCAGGGGCTCTATCTCCGAGGGTGAAGCACCGTCTTTCACAGCCTTCCTGGCGTCGGCGATCAGCATCTCGGCACGCGCCTTGTCGTGCGGGGGCGCACTGTCACCGAGTTCGGCGAGTCGCCGTTCCACCTGGTAGGCAACCGAATCGAGCGCGTTGCGTGCGTCGACCGCCTTGCGCAGCTCCTCGTCCTCACCCCGGTTCCGTTCGGCCTCCGCAAGCATGCGCTCGACCTCACTCTGGTCCAGGTTGCCCTGCTCACTGATCGTGATGCTCTGCTCCTTGCCGGTGTCCTTGTCGCGGGCGGTGACGTTGAGGATGCCGTTAGCGTCGATATCGAAAGTGACTTCGACCTGGGCCTCGCCACGTGGCGCGGGGCGGATGTCTTCCAGCCGGAACCGGCCGAGGACCCGGTTGTCGGCGGCCCGTTCGCGTTCGCCCTGCAGCACCACGACGTCCACGGCGGACTGATTGTCTTCCGCCGTGGAGAACACTTCGCTGCGCCGGGCCGGGATCGTCGTATTGCGCTCGATGATCTTGGTCATCACCCCGCCCTGCGTCTCGACGCCGAGGGACAGCGGGGTGACGTCGAGCAACAGTACGTCGGAGACCTCACCTTTGAGCACGCCCGCCTGGACTGCGGCACCGAGCGCCACGACCTCGTCCGGGTTGACGCCCATGTGGGGGTCCTTACCGCCGGTGAGCCGGCGAACGAGTGCCTGTACCGCCGGAATGCGTGTCGAACCACCGACCAGGATCACCTCGTCGATGTCGTTGGCGGTGATCTTGGCGTCACTCATTGCCTGCTTTACCGGACCGAGGCAGCGTTCCACCAGATCTGCCGTCAGATCCTCGAACTTCGATCGCATGATCGTGGTGGTGAGGTGTTTGGGACCGTTCGCGTCTGCGGTGACGAAGGGCAAGCTGACCTGGGCTTGAGTTACCGAGGACAACTCGACCTTGGCTTTCTCCGCGGCCTCGAAGAGGCGTTGCAATGCCTGCGCATCCTTGCGCAGATCGATGTTCTCCGCGCTCTGGAATTCGTCGGCAAGGTAGTCCACCAGGCGTCGGTCGAAGTCGTCTCCGCCGAGGTGGGAGTCGCCGGCCGTCGAGCGAACCTCGACTACTCCCTCGCCGACATCGAGCAGACTCACATCGAAGGTGCCGCCGCCGAGGTCGAAGACCAGTACGGTCTCGTGGGTCTGCTTGTCCATGCCGTACGCCAGTGCCGCCGCGGTCGGCTCGTTGATGATCCGCAGGACCTCGAGGCCCGCGATCCGGCCGGCGTCTTTGGTGGCGTTGCGCTGCGCGTCATTGAAATAGGCCGGAACGGTGATGACCGCTTCCTTCACCTTCTCACCGAGGAACTTGCTCGCGTCATCTACGAGCTTGCGCAGCACGAGGGCACTGATCTCCTCCGGCGCGTACTTCTTTCCCCGCACGTCGAATCGTGCCTCACCGTTGTCACCCGGCACGACGTCGAAGCTGACCGCTTTGGCCTCCTCGGAGATCTCGTCGTAATGACGTCCGATGAAGCGTTTCGCCGAGTAGATCGTGCCCTTCGGATTCAAGATCGCCTGCCGTCGGGCCAGCTGACCCACCAGGCGCTCGCCGCTATCGGTGAACGCCACCACCGACGGCGTCGTCCGCGCACCCTCGACATTGGAGATCACCACCGGCTCGCCGCCTTGCCAGCTTGCGATGACCGAGTTGGTGGTGCCCAGGTCTATACCCACAGCAGTCGCCATGACTCATTCCTTTCGATCGGTCCGGCCGGTGAGCAACCGGACGGCTTCGTCCGCGACCTCGACATCGGCGAGGACTTCGTAGTGACGTGGTTGTAATGACTGGATTGAGGTGAAGTCGCGCCGGCCGCCCTGCAGCGCATACATGAGCAGGCCGAGCAGAGCGCCGACAACGGCGCCGAATACCAACCCGTAGAAGGCGAGCGCGAGGCCCGTGAGCAGCGGCTGGACCCAATCGAGTAACCCGAAGATCCAGCCGAACAGCGCACCCGTCAGCGCGCCCGCGGCGGCGCCGCGCAGAGCGGCCCAGCCGTAGTTCAATCGGCCGACGATCTGCTCGACCAGCTCGATGTCGCGACCGACGATGGCCAGTTTGTCTACCGTGAAATGCTGGTCGGAGAGGTAGTCGACGGCGCTCTCGGCGTCGGCATAGGTGTCGAATGTCGCAATCACCTGGCGAGCAGGTGGGTGTGGACTTACGGCGGAGGTTCCGCCACTGGACTCTGACATCACGCCCCCTCGGCGTCGATGTTGTGGGGTTTCGCCGAGCCTGTGCGTACCGGTACGGCCCGGCCGTCGGTCAACCGGTTGGGCTCACGAACGGCCCAACCGCAATGCGAGTTCTTCATCCGCCTTCGGGCGGTCAACACAATTCGCCTATCGACAGTCCTGGCTTGCAATCACTGAAATGACGCTAACCCTTGTCGGGGGCCGACGCAATTCGCCTATCGGGCGTCGACAATAGAGGCGCAATGGCGTCCATACCTGCCCTGGGCATAGATGTCCGCCGGAACCCGCTCGAGGCGACCGGTACACGCAACTCCGGGTACCGGCCACTACTCCGGTGCGTCCACGAGTAGAACTCCCGATCCAGTCATCTTCGCAGCCGACGCGGTGAGTGGCAAGGCCCGCACAAGTCGAAAGCGGGAAGCGAATTCCGCAATGACAGTACAGTCGCTGACACGCTGGCAATAGCCGTTCCTTCATGCTCACGTACAGGAGCAGGTGCTCGATAGCGGAACGACAAGTTCCTGGCGCCGAGAGAACCGGCGCGAGAAATCCATTTTCCAAACGGTCGGTTTATCCATCCACTGGAGCCATGCCCACCGGATTCCACTGGGCGGCAACCGAATCGGAGACGCTCCAGATTAGAATTGTATGAAAAAGTTGGTAGCGAAACAAGATACGAAGCATCTTGGCTCTCAGTGGTGGAGCATGCGCGCTGCCGTTCGTCGATGCCGGTTGCCTGGGTGCATCGAAGCGGTTCGGTGACCGGTCTCGGGCGCCGCCGGGGGTATGTTGATCGGGTGGGCCCGCTCGCGGCAGGTGCAAGTAGGAGACCGATTCCTCACGGAGGCGGTGGCTGATGCGCGTACCGTCGACCGTACGTTCCTCGATCTGGGTGCCGCTGGTCGCGATCGTGGTCCTCCTCCTCGCGGGATGCGGCGCCTCGGCTCCCACCACCTCGACGCCCTCAGCGGGACCTGCCGTAGACCTGCCGGCACTGGTCCGGCAGGTGGAGGCCTCGGTCGTCACCGTGCTTACCGGGTCCGGCGTGGGCAGCGGCATCGTCTACAAGACCGACGGCACCGTCGTCACCAACGCCCACGTGGTCGAGGGTGCCCGGCAGGTGAGTGTGGCCTTCGCGGACGGGCAACAGGTGTCCGCGAACGTGCGGGCCGTCGATCGTGTGACCGACGTCGCGGTCCTTCAAGCGGACCGCACGGATCTGACTGCGGCGACGTTCGAGACAGCGTTGCCAGAGGTCGGCGCGCTCGCCGTAGTCGTGGGCAGTCCGCTGGGGTTCGAGGCCACGGTCACCTCGGGCATCATCTCAGGATTGCACCGTCAGATCCCCGGGTCGGCTTCCACCGGGGCGCCGCTGGTTGACCTGATCCAGACCGACGCCGCGATCTCGCCGGGTAACTCCGGGGGTGCCCTGATCGACGGACAAGGGCGGGTCGTGGGGATGAGCCAGGCCTACATTCCCCCGTCGGCGGGTGCGGTGGCTCTGGGCTTCGCCATCCCCGCGGCGAATGTCGTCGACGTCGCAGACCAACTGCTGGCCTCGGGAACTGCCCAGCATGCGTACGTCGGCATTCAGCCCGGCACGCTGAGCCCGCAGATCGCCGAACAACTGGCAGTCGACCGCACCAGCGGTGCCGTCGTCCTCGAGGTCGTCCCGCTCGGTCCGGCTGCGACGGCGGGTATCCGGCCGGGCGATGTCATCACCGCGGTCAACGGCCACGACATCGAGTCGGCGGAGGACTTCATCGCGGCGCTCCGTGCCCTCGACCCGGGCGATCGAGTCGATTTGACCGTGCTCCGCGGTGGCGAGACCCAGCAGATCTCGGTCACAGTGACAGACCGCCCCGCCAGCTGAACGACTATTCCAAGAACGACCAAAACGGGGCGGGCGGGATCTGTGTTGCGGGCGGTCCGGCCCGCAGCGTTGCGGGTATCGCAGGCGTTGAGCAGCATTACCGTCAGCGTGTCCTTGGGACACAGAATTGGGAATACCAACTTCAACTTCGGGTCAGCCACGAACTGGGTGGACTGTCCTGTGCTCATCGGATTTGCTGACGCTCCTGATGGGCGCCGAGGGTGACGAGGGCCTCGATGCCGACTTTGTCGGCGGCGAGGTCGCAGAAGGCCTCGAATCGGGTCGTCGCGGCCGTCCTGTCGTATCGGGAGGTGGGATCGTCGATGTCGGTTGCCTCGGCCAGCGCGGTCAGATACCGCTGGGCCGTGCACAGGTCGTCGTTGGCCTCGATTACGGTGGCGTCGCGCAAGTCGTGCCGGCAGAACGGACGCACCTTCCGATCGGCGCTCTCGCGCGGACACCGTTGGGGGCAGTGCCATGGCGGGCGTGCCTGCCGAGCCAGGTGGTGTCGGAGAATGGCACCTGCCCGCAACCGGGACACCGGGTCTGCAACCGCAGTCGGTGCCGCAGGCAGATCGGAAGCAACGGGTGCGCCCATTGCCTCTGCCAGATGCAGTCCGGCTCGGCGAGACACCGTGGACAAAACCGGGACCCGCTGAAGTGGTGCCGGATCCGCTTACGGGCCTCACGCAGTTCAGCGGACTCGGTCGCGCTCACACCAGGGCTGCGGCCCTCATCGATATCCGCGCGTCACATCCACTTGTGCAACGTCATCGGATGCACACCGAAGTCCTTGGCGACCTGCTCGATCGTGACACCTTCGCCACGATCACGAGCCACCCGGACCACATCGTCACGGAACTCGTGGGGATAGGGCTTGGGCACAGCTACATCCTTCCCGACCGCCCGAAGGCAAGCCAGATCAGATGTCACCTATCCGTGCAGCAGTCCCGCCTCGGTCGCTGTGCAGGATGGTGCCGGCCACCGAGCCGCCGCGAGTGAGTACCGCGGCATTTACCGCGTCCTCGACGAGCTCGGTGCGCATGTGATCTGCCAGCGACCAGCCCAGCACTCGACGCGAGTGCTCGTCGCGGATCGCGCACAGGTAGGCGTCCCCTTCGCCGCAGGTCAGGTAGGTAATGTCTGAGGTCCAGACCAGGTTGATCCCGCCGCGATCGAACTGGCGGCCAACTCGGTCCGGCGGGAACGACGCGGCCGGATCGACCTGGGTGGTCTTGACCTTGAACGTGCGCGGACTGATGCCCTCGATGCCCATCTCGGCCATGATCTTGGCGACGGTGTTCTCCGAGACCGCAACCCCCTCGGCGTGCAGATCGGCGGCAATGCGTGGTGAACCGTAGATGCGTTGCGAGGTCTGCCAGTGCGCCAAAATTTTCACTTCCAGATCGCGTCGCCGCTGCTGTCGTGGCGTCAACTCGACACGACGTTGCCGATCCGCCCACGCATAGAATCCAGACCGCGACACACCCAAGAGAGCAACGAGTTTCGTGACGTCGTGGTTGGCGCACTCCGCGGCGATGAGTTCGAAACGACTCACCGATGATGCTGCGCCGCAAAGTACGCCGATACTTTTTTTCAGGAACGCGATATCACGGTCTTTCTCGGCGAGTTCGGCGCGCAGCCTGGTCAGTTCCGCGCGCTCAACCGCCGACAGATCTTGGTTGGGCGGCACCTTGCGAACATCATCGGCGACGCCGTCTCGAAGCCGCTCAGCCCGAACCCATTTGCCCAGCAGATTCTCATGCACGTTCAGTTCCCGAGCCACCTCGGTGATCGGCCGACCACCATCGATCACCCGGCGAGCAGCCTGAGCCTTGTACTCCGGCGTAAACGACCGCCTCCTAGACATGTCGACATCCTTCCAGCAGGACCCCTGGCCCCACTATCGCGGTGTCCACTCAAACTGGGGAGGCTCACTCGATATCGACATGCTCAAGGAGATTTCGTCGGGAAACTTCTGACCCCGAACCGCAAGCGCAGCGCCGTGACGATGCTGCGTGAGCGGTTCGGGGTATCTGAGCGGCGAGCATGTGCTGTGGTGGGCATCCACCGCTCCACGATGCGACTGCACCCAGCGCCGATCACCGCGGAGGAAGCCGAGCTGCGCTCCTGGCTACGTGGGTTTTCCACCGACCGGCCCCGCTGGGGCTGGCGACGCGCCGCGATCGCCGCGCGCAAAGCGGGCTTCACGGTCAACAACAAACGCATCCGCCGCCTGTGGCGCGAGGAGGGGCTGCGAGTTCCCCAGCGCCGCAGGAAGAAACGGCTCACCGGAATCGGGACCGCGGTTGGGGCGATGTGCCCAATCCGGCCGAACGTGATCTGGGCGATGGACTTCCAATTCGACACCACCGCCGACGGCCGAACCATCAAAATGCTCAACGTGATCGACGAGTTCACCCGCGAAGCCCTGGCGATCCACGTCGACCGCGTCATCAACGCCGATGGCGTGGTTGACGTTCTCGACCGCCTGGCCCTGATACATGGTCCACCGTGCTACGTGCGGTTCGACAACGGACCGGAATTCGTCGCTCACGCCGTCAACGACTGGTGCCGATTCAACGGCACCGGATCACTATTCATCGACCCCGGCTCCCCGTGGCAGAACGCCTGGATCGAATCGTTCAACGGCCGCCTGCGCGACGAGCTGCTCAACTCCTGGCGCTTTGACTCCCTGCGCGAAGCCCGGGTCATCATCGAAGACTGGAGGATCGACTACAACGCCAACCGACCCCATTCGGCCCACCACGGACTCACCCCCGCCGAGTTCGCCCTACAGTGGACCACGACCCACCAACCCCAAGCCGCATAGCGACTGGACCATCGAATGGGTCCCCCTCACAGCGTCGGATCAGCTGACGGACTACTCGTGGCGGCAGGATGCAATCCAACGAGCACCGGTTTACTGCCCGTTCCGATCACTGTTTCTCCGCTACTCTGCGATGTCTATGAGCTCAGCGAACCCTCACCGCGCAGCGAGAACTTGGGAACCCATCTGGCTTGTCATAGCCGTTGTGGTCCTCGTCGTTGGAATCATCGTCGTCGCTGGACTGGCGTTCGCAGATCAATGGGACGCTAATCGGGTCAACGCGTTTGCAGCCTGGGCCGCCGGGCTTCTCACACTGACCGGTGTCGCTCTATCCCTATACGAAGCCCACAAGGCACGCCGGGAAGCCGCCGACGTCGCAGCCAAACAGCAAGAGGAATCGGAGGCCCACCAAGTCGAGCAGGCCCGGCAGCGCTGGGAGCTAGAGCGTCAGAGGCGAATCGATCTGGAGATTCGAAACAGGGTCTCTGGAATGCGCTACTGCGTCGACATTCTCGACTCGATCAACCTAGCAATCACCGACTTCGCGGAGAAGGTCAAGACCGCAGCCTTCGCCTTCGATGACGCGGCCCTACGATCCTCGTTGAGTCTCGACGTCCAGCTCACCTGGGTACACACTCACCCCCTAATCGGGGCACGCGCCCTGCCCGTCGCCCGATCATCATTCGCATTCGAGCTACAGGATCACACGATCCCCCAACTCGAGGAGTTGTTCGCGAAGGCATCGACGATCGCCGACGCCGCCACCACAGATGAACTCCTGGCGATTCTGGCCGAAGTCGAAGCCGTAGACGGCGACACCCTCAGACTCCGCGCGCTCGAGGACTTCACCCTCGACATGGACGCGATCGCAGAAGCCGTCGACCGGCACTACCCACCGTTCGCACCGCCGACTCCCCAATGAATCTCGCCACCATCGCCGCCGAACGTCTCGGAGTTGCACTGTCCAAGCAACAGGCCGGCGATCTGACCCGACATCTGCTCGACGGCTCAAGGGCCTTCACCGAGCTAGAGGGCGCAGTCCGTACTGGCACTATCAGCCACCAGACCGCAGCCGTCGCCGCGGTAACACTGTGGCCCGCCAAACCAGACAACGTGACCATCGACTACCCGCTGTGGCGCGACCTATTTCGCATCGCGGGGTTCAGTAGCGACGGGGCCGCCACGCCGCGACCGCGATCAAGTCTGCTGCTCTTTCGAGGCGCAACGCCAGATCGCGCACGAGGCCTGTCCTGGACCACCGACCTCGAGCAGGCCCACTATTTCGCCACCCAGCGACAAGTTCCAGGCGCTACTGCCTGTACATGGGCGGCATGGGTTACCCCATCCCGCATGCTGGCGTTCTACGGCCACACACCACCCTGCGAATTCGAGGTCGTCGTCGACGCGACCGACTTTCCGGTCCTTGCCCTGAGCAACTCCCGTCTTGAACAGCTCATGGCAGCACACGGCGGCAGATATACCCGTGATCGCCGCAGCCCGCTGCACTGGGCGTACCTGCGCAGACAACTACGACGCGAACTCCTCGCCATGCAACGGGCAACAGCATCCGCTTCGCCTCCCGCCGTAGAGGACCTCTGACATGACAACCACCGCATCCGACGAACGTCTAAATGAGCTGGCGGACCTCGCAACAGCGTGCCGCGACGCATTTCTCGCCGTCAGCAACGAGAGCCACTGGAGACCCGGTCTCAGTGCTCGACCCCGCGTGGAGGCCATCAACCGCGCCGACCCAGCCGCCAGCACCGACGACATCATGGCCGGCGCCGACCTTGTCTCCGAAGTTCTAGTGTCCTACCTCGAGATCGCCGCCAACCACCTCGCAAGCATCGGAACTCTCATCCGCGCAGGCGAAGTGATGTTCTCCCCTCCGACGCTGGCTCGCGCCGTGATGGAGAACTGTGCGCGCGTGATCTGGGTGATCGGGAGGACAGGCGATCCGATCGACGTGTTAGCTCGCGCGTATCTCGAGGAGTTTCATAGCTGCGAGTATCAGAAAGCTGCCGCACAACGGCTAGGCGGCGATTCCAAGGCAACCCCCGAGTACGTCGCGGCCCGCACACGCTGGACCACTGTGCGCGACCGAGCCATCGCCGCGTTTCCCGACACGACCAAACCGGACCTTGCCGAGGATGCCGGTGGCCGCACCCTCGCCACCCACACCCTGCCTTCACCCAGCAAAGGGGTCGCAGACATGTTCAGCTTCCTCCGCGACCACGCCGGCGCAACGATCACCGACAGTGTCGCCGAGGGTGTCTACCACTACCTGTCGAGCCACACCCACCCCTCGCTGTACCCGATCCGCCAACTTCGTCGCTATACCGATCATGGAGACCATGCTGGCACCGAGCTGCACCTAGAGACGGAGTCCATCGAACGGCTCGTCGGCGCGGCGGTCAGCACCTTCTACAGCGCCCTGGGCTACGCGATGAGCTTCTACGACCTTCCCCGCGGCCCGCACGACATCCTCACCGCGCACATCGAGTCCGCTCTGCCGCAACTGTTCAACCAGCCCTGAGCGCTCAGCGTTCAAGGCGGTGAGATCTCAGCGCCCGCTGTTGGTAAGTCCGACTTGAATAAGCCCCGCGATCGCGGGATCACGAACCAGCAGAACTGCAAAGACGACGCCGAGAACGCCACCGGCCACTGTGCTACGACTGGTGCCCTGTGCCTCTTCACCCGTCACCCGGGTCTGGCTCAAGTTGACCCAGGGACAACCACCGCACCGCAGCTCGATGGCCAGCCCGCCGTCTGTCCCAACCGGTAGCCTCCCGGACATGGCAGTCCTGCACGCGGTGTTGCTACTCGGCCCTCTCGCCGCCACCCTGCTCTGGTGGGCGAGGTGGCTGCAACATCACCCGCGGCCCCTGCGCAAACCAGGCGCAGTATGGGACAGATTCGCCGCTGCGATCGTGATCGGATGGTTCGGTGGGCTCGTCCTCTACCTGGCCACAACCGAGCCTGACACCCCAGGCGAGGGACACCCTCTTGCCATGACGACCACTCTGGTGATCATCGCCATCGCCATCGCCGCCTGGATCACTAGCTCCACCCTCTCCTGGCGCTCCGAACGCTCAGCGCGCACCCGCGACGCCGCACTAGGCCTCGCTACCAGCCGCCGCTGGTGGCCCGACTGGCTAGCAGGTGAAACGCCCCGGGTTTGTCGGAGGCTCTCGAATCTGTGAAGGATGGAGAGCATGGCAGCACCACGGAAGTACAGCGTTGAGCTGAAGGAGCGGGCGACGCGGATGGCGGTGGAGGCCCGCAAGGACCCAGCCACGCGACCAGGGGCGCTCAAACGGATCGCCGATCAACTCGGTGTGCACCCGGAGGCGCTTCGCACCTGGGTCAAGCAGGCCGAGATCGATGGCGGGGACCGCCCGGGGACCACGACCAGCGAGGCTGAGCGGATCGCGCAGCTGGAACGGGAGAACCGGGAGTTGCGGCGGGCGAACACCATCTTGAAGCAGGCATCAGCTTTCTTTGCGGCGGAGATCGACCGCCCACAGCGTTGATCGTGGAGTTCGTCGCCGCTTTCCGCGACGAACACGGAGTCGATCCGATCTGCGCGGCCCTGCGCGACACGGCCGCCCAGATCGCTCCGTCCACAGTCCGAGCCCATCTGAGCTCTCGACGAGTCGAGGCGCCACGGGTGGTCCGTGACCGCGAGATCCTCGGTGAGATCCGCACCGTGCATGCCGACAATCTCGGCGTCTACGGTGCCCGCAAAGTCCACGCCGAACTACGCAGAAAGGGTATCGGCGTGGCCCGGTGCACCGTCGAGCGGTTGATGAAAGCTGATGGGCTGCAGGGGATAACGAGATCCAAGACGCGGAAGACCACGCACAGCGAGGGGGCCGAAACTCCGCAGCCGGCCGATCGTGTCGAACGGCAGTTCACCGCGGCGGCGCCCAACGCGCTGTGGGTGGCGGACCTGACCTACATCCGCACACACTCGGGGTGGGTGTATGCCGCGTTCATCCTCGACGTCTTCTCAAGGATGGTCGTGGGCTGGCAGGTCTCGACCACCATGCACACCGACCTCGCGCTCGACGCCTTGGATATGGGGTTGTGGGCGCGGTCGCGTGCCGGCCAGGGCGTGGCCGGGCTGATTCACCACTCCGACCGCGGAGTGCAGTATCGAGCCATCCGCTACACCGAACGTCTCGCCGAAGCAGACGCAGTGACTTCTGTTGGCTCCAAGGGTGATTCGTACGACAATGCGATGGCCGAGGCGTTCAACTCGTTGTTCAAGGCCGAGTGTATCCGTAACCCAGTCATGCGCCCTCGCGGTGGCTGGGGCGGTGTCGGCGAGGTCGAGATCGCCGTCGCCGAGTACATCGACTGGTTCAACCACCGCCGCCTGCACGGCGAGATCGGGCACGTCCCACCCGTCGAGTACGAGACCACCTACTGGTCGACCCACACAGTCACCAGCTACCGTGAGAACCCGGTCCCGGCAGTCGCTGGAACCAAGTAAACGAGCCCCCAGCAAACCCGGGGCGATTCACAGGACTGGTCTGCGTATTCCTCACACCCGCGGCCGTGATCATCACCTGGATGGTCATAGCTGCGATAGCAGAGAGCGTCTCGCCCACCACAACTCAAGAGCAGTTCAACGGTCGTGTGTTCCCCTCGTTCATCGCCGCAGGAATCGTCATGGCCGTCGGACTCGCCTACTTCTACTTCGTCCGCCCCGTCCTCAAAGAGCGTGAGTCACAACGCCTCCACGACGCCACCCGCACCTATCTAGAGACCGAGCGTGCCGACGACGAGCACGACTAAGAACCACCTACGCCGAAACACTCATCAAAGGGAGGACCAGACCGTGCCGATCGACAGCCGTACCGAGGCTCGAGTCATCGAACTGGTCGATCACGTCGTCGCCGGCGGCCGATGCGAGGACGACACCATCGACTGCAAACGACAGCTTGATGCGGCCTCTCCTAAGCAGGCGCGCAAGATCGCCGGCATGCTCAACGCTGCTCGATTTCGTCCGACCATGTGGATCATCGGCCTCGACGAGAACGCCCACCAGGTCATCACGTCCGCAGACGAACCAGACCTCGCGAACTGGCTACCCCAGATCCAGCGACACTTCGCCGGCATCGATCTCGACATGCAAGCCAGCAGAGTCCACACCAACCACGGCATCGTCACCGTCTTACAGTTCGACAGCAGCAGACCGCCCTACGTCATCAAGAATCCCGACGGAGCTGGCAGCGCCACCCGCGAAGTGCCCTGGCGCACAGGCACCAGCACCCAAACCGCCACCCGCGCACAACTGTTGAGCCTGCTCGTCGACACCGGTGAAGTCCCCGACGTCGAACTCATCTCCCCCACCCTCATCGCGCGACAATATGACCGAAACAATGTCCGACTCGAGCTACACACGGATCTCTACTTCTACGCCAACACTCCTGCCGTGCTCCCTAGCCACCGCTGGTCACTGCACGCACTCGCCGACGGCGAATGGCCCGATCACGAAGCCGCGCAACTGACCATCGAGTTCTCACCACACATCCACCCCAACGCACGGCCAACACCCGTCACCGTGCTGATGCGGGATGGAGGAAGCCCGGGTCTCGAAACGCCACACCCTCAGGGCGTCACCATTCGCGCTTCCGGACTCATCGTCAACGGCTCAGACTCGGTCCGAACGTACGCCTGGACCGCGCTCAACGCCGCACAGACCCGAACCGTCGCCGACGCCCCCTACTTCAACCTCACACTGCACATGCCACTCGATCGTGGCGAACGCGCCATCACCCACCGCCTCACGCTCCGCCACAAACCTTCGATACCCCGGGATCGCGAGACCGGCGAACTAGGCAGATGGTCCCTCGCACATCCGTGACCCCTGGTACAGAGCGCGACCCAGTGCTGACGGCCTACACCTCCCGAATGCGACGAAGGATATGGGCAAGCAGGATCACCGCATCAGCGCTGATCCCCGCATCCATGCGGGTCGTGGTCTTGCGTCGGTGCTTGACGGCCTGAGCAGCCTCGATCGAGGCACGGGCGAGCTTGCGCAACTCCGCATTTCCAGCCAGGTCGACCTCGATGACGCGGTCCAGTCGGGTCTTAGTATTGGCGACCGGCGGCGCCGGCTCATCGTCGAGTTGATGCACAGAATGGTCATAGGCCGCAGCTGAGAGCGCTTCGAGCGTTGACACGCAGTCGTTGCCGACGTTCGAGTAGTCCTGGGGTGAGGACGCGGACTCGAAATGCCGGCGCAGCTCCGAGATTTCCTCATCCACCCGCGACCACCCCGTCACAGGGTCGGAAGAGACCGCAGTCGCCAGCGTGGAGGAAATCGAGCCTGCCTCACGCGCGGCGAGCACCTCATGCAACGGGCCAAAGTGTTCCTCGAGGCACCGCCGGCGCTTGTCCCAGCCTCCACTGCCGGCCATGCCTTCCCGCTTCCAGTACTTCTTGAACATCTCGAAGTCTCGGAACGGCGGGTCGAACGTCGAGATTCCCAGGCGCTCCAAGACCGCCATCAGCGCACGGATAACGGCGATTGAATCGTCCTGCTCGATATCCGCGCCGTCAGTCGCGAAGTCTTCGAACTCCTCGTGAGCGAACCTCGCCAACGCAACGGCCACCTCGACATCCGAGCGGTCCGAGAGCGAACCCCTCGCGATACTCCGTACAAGCGGGCGGTCCATCACCCGCTTCTGGCGGACAGTGGGCTTCCACGGATCACGCCCGGGCACCGTGCGGTCGGTCCAGAAATCGAACGACCTCATCAGCTACCGACCACCAATCCCCGACCGACCACACGCACTCACGCCCCGTCCACCAGTTGCCCAGGCAGAGCAACCTCCACAGTGCGGTCACCGAGCCGGGCGGTGATGGTGACGTCAGTGGCGCCGGCGGCGGCCAGATAGTTGGCCAGCGTCGACAGCAACAGGTCCTCGCGTGCCTCCAACCCCGACACCGCGGCCTGTTTGATACCCATCCGCTGGGCCAGCTCGGTCTGGGTCAGCTGCGCAGCTTGTCGGATCGCCGCCAACCCCATCGCATGCGCCCGGTCGGCCTGGGCCATCTCCGCCCGGATCGTCTCGACCCGCGCCGCGGTATCGGGGTCGGCCAACAGCTCCGCGATCCGCTCGTTGCCACGCCGGAACGTGGCCCGCTTCTCCTCACTCATCAACCCTCACCTCTCTCAGTCTCGGTCTGCCGTTTCCACGCCTCTATCGCGACATCCGCGCGCGGTCCGACGCTGTCGTAGAACACATCACCCATCCGTGCCTTATCCCCGGAAAACAGAGCCACCACCACGTGCTCGGCGTCGGGGAACCACACGATCAACCGCACCGCCACCCCCTCGCGGTACGGGTGCGACACCCGCCACACCACATACCGTTTCGACTGCCGCACCCGCTTGAGCGTCGCCGATTCCACCGTCGGCACCTCCTCGAGCTCAGCGAGCACCTGCAACTCCGCCAACAGCAGATCCAACCGCTGCCGATCCAGGGCATCGCCCTCCGCAGCCGACGCCTCCAGCCGGGTCAGGAAGTCGTCGAACTCGCTCGACCAATCGATCAACACCCTTCGATATTACCTTGGAGCAATATCGCTCGCAAGTAATATTGCAGTGTAACGCGCTCGGGTCGCCAGCGAGTTGCCTTCAGTAGCGACCGGATCGTGGCCGCTACCGTGGACGAGTGGCAGTACGCAGGCATCTTGTTCTCGCCGTGGCGGCGGTGTTCGTGCTCTCTGGCTGCGGGGACTTGGTGAGCAACGACCTGGGGCCGCGTGATATCGACGGGGACCGGGCGCGGTCTGCGTTGTCGGAGTTGCGAATCGCCGTTCCGGACGGGTCCACGTTTGTCGCGGGCGTCGAGTCTCCGCCGGGCTTTGTGGGTAGTAGCTCGTACTACCTCCGTTTCGACGCACCCGCCGCCACTCCGGCGTCCGTCGCCGAACTGAACGCGGCCAGCGGCTTCGGCAACGTTCACCACATCGCGTGCGAGAGTCCGTTGCTCACCAACGACTCCCTACAGAAGATCGGCCTACAGTGCGGTCAAGCACGGGACGTGCCAGTGACCCGCACCGACAACCTGCTAGTCGACGACACGCTCACCCTAGGAAGTGAGGCAATCGCCGTGATCGACAACGGATCAGCGACCCAGCTGTACGTAATCGCCGAGGGGACCTAGCAGGCACACAGGGGGAAGCGGACCTCGACCGGCACGTCACACACGCAGGGAACCATCGCCGGCGACCGCACACCTTGAGCGGACTGCTGAACGTGATCGCCACTCGCGGAGGATGTCTCGGACCCGAGGCTATGGGTTGACGTCGAAGGCGGCGACCCCGCGGGGGTGCTGAAGTGGATGGTGGGTTGCGGGTAGCGCTCCCCGGTCACGAGCGGGGTGTCCGGCGCCCGCAAAGACCGTTGGCGCGCATCTGGTCTACGAACGCCACGATCACCCGGTGGTTGTTCCGGTGGTCGGCGGATTCGACGACTGGGGGTGTGGTCGATGGTGTCCGTGTCGTCCACTCCGCCGAATCTGATCATTCGTAGTCCACGAACGGATTGGCGGTGTCTGCCCCGTTCTCGGTGCCTTGCCTGCAGGAGGTGAGCCCGATCGTCATCACCCCGGCCGCGAGCAGGCGCGACCGCGACCCTGGTGGCCCTGCTGGTGTGGAGTCGCCGTGCGCGAGAGTGCATCGCCGCGTGCGGCGACCGCCCGACGGCTCCTCCCTAGGCAGGTGACGAGTACCGGGTGATCGAGCGAGATATGAAGTCTGCGGTGTAGTCGATCAGAAGCAAGTACGGGCCGGTGACCTGCCATTGGGCGGTGTCGGTGGGTGCTGGTATCCGCCACGTTTGCTTGCCTGTCGCGGCGTCGTATGCGCTCAGAATGGGAATGTTCGGCCGGTGGTCGGCCGTCGGTTCACCGTCGAAAAGCAGTCGTGTGCCGTCGAATCCGAGATAACCCTGCCCATAGCCGATAGTCGGCTGGCCGTGCTGGTCGCCGGTCTGTGCGTCGAACACCGTCCACGTCCCCGTGAACCCTTGGGCGTAGTCGTCAGACTCAACCACCGCATACCGGTCATCGAGCAATTCCAGCGAGCGCCTCGACATGCCGGTGTCCCACCGCATCGCGCGATCTCGGATTGATGCGACCCCAACAGCGGACCCCGACGACACCGCGAGCTCGTCACCGTCAACCGCCGCGACCTGCTGAAAAGCCCCTGCGACCACGCGCCACCCTGCGAGCTCACCAGTTCTCGCACCGTCGCCGTCGAAGAACTCGATCCGGTAACCCCCCGGATCGGAGCGGCTCGTCACAAACCCGGACGGGTGTAGGACCGCCGCGTCGGGTGGTGGGCCACCCTCACTGTCGAAGCGAGAGAAGACGGGCTTACCGGTATCCAGCCGGTAGATGGTGAAGCCGCCACGCGTCGTGTCGCGCACGGCGAACAGGCTGCCCGCCTCAGAGATGACCGCTCGCTCCTGATTGATGGGGGGCTGGATCGACCAGGCCTGGCGGCCCTGCGAGTCAAACTTGGTGATCGTCATTTGCCGGTCGGGAGGATCGTCGACGACCTCGAGACGGTACTCGATTTTCTCCGGGTCGCTGGGGGGTAGCTCTTCAGGGACAACGACGTTCTCCGTGTCGTTCATCTCGACGAGGAAGCCGTCATCGACACCCATCAGAGCCGTCGCTGTGCCGGATGCTCGGATGAGCGCGGTGGTTGTGTCTGCGCCGGTTCGCGGATCAATGAAGGACACCCTCGTGGCGACGGCGCCATCGACGCGGACGAGTCGAGTGCAGGCCAGTTGCCCGCCGCGGCTCAGTGCACACCAGTCGTCCCATCCGGTCCTGGGTGTGACCCAGAGCGGTCGTCCGGTGTCGGGGTCCAGGGCCTGGATACCGACCGGTTTGCCTATCCCGACCCGGGAGGCTTTGACGATCACCATGTCGTCGTCTGCGGCCAGCACATACACACCCGCGTCGCGGAACTCGCTGCCGAACAACGACGCCGCGTCCGCTATCCACCGCGCCTGCGGCGCCGTGGGCATCGGTTCAAGGATCGGGGCGGCGGAGGTCTGGTCGGGCTCCTCGTCGCCGGTCACGACGGTCACGATCCCGAACACCAGCACCGCGGTCGCCAACAGCGCGAACAACACCAGAGCTTCGCGACGACCACGATCCGCAATGCGCATCAATTCTTGACTCTCTACACGGAGGCCGGTGGTGGGGTCGTGTCGTCTGGGCGGTCAGATCGGTCGGCGGCTCGTTGCTGTTCGCGGGCGGTCTGGCGTTGCTGTTCGGCGCGATCGCGCAACTGCTGGAGGAACTCTCGGTCCGCCTCCGGGTCCTGCGGGATGTAGCGGCCGGGGTGGTCGTATTCAGGGAACTCGCTGGCCGCGCTCGCATGCTGCCGACGCGGTCGCTCATCAGCGGTAGGACGTCCGACCGCCAGCCACACCAGCGCACCAACCAACGGCAGCATCACCACCAGGATTACCCAGGCGAACTTGGGCAGTCCTCGCACGGCGGTGTCGTCGGTGGTGATGATGTCGATCAGTGCGATCACCAGGATCACCAGATAAATCAACCCGAGATACGGCACGTCTGCTCCCTCTTCGTCACGTCGGCCACCACACCTGAAGTATTTACAGCAGATGCCCGTTCACGCTCGTGGTTCGGTCACCATAAACCGCGATCACCACGCGACCGCCCGGATGGGCCGCGCTGCCTCGGAAATGACGCGGCCTCAGAAATGCCCTGGTGACCAGTCGCGCCATTCCAGCTGGCGGAAATGTCCGGACGTTCGTACGCCCCGGCGCGATAACCGAGACCGAACAACGGCGGCAGTGCTGGACGGGGGTTCACCCGTTGCTGACGAGTCAGCCGCGCCAACACCGTAGCCGCCCGCCCATCTCGGCTCGGGCCGGGTCATCAACGCCGGACCAAACAATGACTACCAGGGGTTTCATTCCCGAATCCGACTCCGTTATCAAGTACAACCAAGGGGTCCTCGAGGGCAATCGCGGGACGGGATTTGTCCGGTTTCGTAACGATGTCCGAGTGGGTCGCTATAGGTAGGTGATATCCGATCGGCCCACGTGCGGGCCGATCGCCGCTTGTGTGAAAGGCCCTCCCGCTCAATGATTACGCCCCCGCTGCCCCCTGCCATCTCCTCGTCAGAGTCGATGACCACCCCGTCACCTCGCAGGACTCGCCCTCGGGTCCTGGTCGGCAGCTGCGCCGCTGTGCTAGCCGCCCTGACGTTGGCCGCGTGCGGGACAACCGTCACGACCACCGAGCGGGTTGCTGACACCTCTACCCTGCCTGTGACGGCGCCGTCGGCCGCGACGTCGGAGGCGCCTCTTCCCACGGCGACGCCGGTGGTCACGGTGTCGGCGGCGCCGGCCGCAAATCGGGCCCTGGCGACACTGGACACCCTGGCGGTGAAGGGTCGCGCACCCAAGACCGGCTACGACCGGGATCTGTTCGGCCAGGCATGGACCGATGATGTGAACGTTGACAGCGGCCACAACGGCTGCGACACCCGCAACGACATCCTGCGCCGCGACCTCACCACCATCGTGCTCAAGCCCGGCTCGAACGGCTGCGCGGTGCAGTCCGGAACACTCGCCGACCCCTACACCGGCACCACCATCCCGTTCGTGCGTGGCCAACAAACCTCCGCAGCGGTGCAGATCGACCACGTCGTCGCGTTGTCGGATGCATGGCAGAAAGGCGCCCAGCAGCTCTCCGCCGCCCAGCGGGTGGACTTCGCCAACGATCCACGCAACCTGCAAGCCACCGACGGCCCCACCAACCAGCAGAAAGGCGACGGTGATGCCGCGACCTGGCTGCCGCCCAACCGCCCCTACCGCTGCACCTACGTCGCCCGTCAGGTCGAGGTCAAAGCCGCCTACCAGCTGTGGGTGACCCAGGCCGAGAAAGACGCCATCACCCGCGTTCTCGGTGGTTGCGGAGCCGCGGTGCCGTCACCGACAACCCGCCACATTCCGAACACCCGGACCTCGACCGCGACACCGATCCCGGAGCCGACCTACACGCCGCCGACGACGACCTACACCCCGCCGCCAGCTGAGGCGCCGTCGTCGGTCTACTACGCCAACTGCTCGGCCGTCCGCGCCGCCGGCGCCGACCCGATCTACGCCGGCCAGCCCGGCTACAGCCGCAAGCTCGACCGCGACGGCGACGGCGTCGCCTGCGAATAGCGTCCTGATATGCGGCCTGCGGCTGGTATTAGCTGCGGCCGGTGTTCCCAGCAGCGGCAGCGGCTTCCGGTACTCGCCGCCACTGCGTGCTTCTATCAGGGGAGAGAGATGACCCGCTTCGGTCGAGTTCGTTCGGGTGTGGTGGCCCTGGCGGTGGTGTTGTGTGCGGGGATGCTTGCCACAGCATGTGGATTTCAGGAGCCGACCTATCGCAAGAGCATCGACGCACACGACGCTGCTGCTCGCGTCGAAGACAAAGGGGTGCACGTGCCCGACGACTTCACGTTTTCCAAGGGCTTCGTATGGCCGATAGATTCAGTCGGCACCTCGGCGTTCGCCATCCGGTACGACGGGCCAGCCGATCAGTTCCGGACGTTGCAGGCCGCCGACGTCGGTCGCGACTTGATCGAGTTCGAGGACCTGCCGTGCGCGGCCATCCCCGCACCTCGAGCCAGCGGAGAGCTCGTAGAGCTGGGGTTGGCCTGTCCCGCCGGCGGTGGCGCGAGAATCACTCGGACCCACCGACTGCACGGTAGCCAATCCCTGGATCTTGGCACCCATGCCGTCGTTCTAAACCCCACTCCGACGCACACACAATTGTTCGTTCTGTACGCGGGGACGTAGCCGAGCCGCCGGTCCGCAACCGGCGACTCGGCTACTGACTTGCTAACGCAAACCCTTCCCACGCGATCGGGTTGCCATGTCCGAAGACCTGGAACCACTTGTTGATTCCGAGCCGGAACCCGCGCAGCACGATCTCGGTGGCGAAATCGACCGGAAGCGAGTTGGTGTACTCGGGGTCGAAGTCGTCGGCGGTGCAGATCGACCACGTTGTCGCTTTGTCGGATGCGTGACAGAAAGTCGCACAACAGCTCTCGCCCGCCCAGCGGGCCGACCTTGCGAACGATCCGCGTAACCTGCAAGCCACCGACGGCCCCACCAACCAGCAGAAAGGCGACGGTGCGCCGCGACCTGGCTGCCGCCCCACCGCTCCTACCACGCCAGCAACCCCGCGTGACGCACTCCGTCGGCCGACGTCCGTCACGCTCAAGCGCCGCGCCTGGGTGAGGAGTTCGGTGGCGAACTCAGACTGACTTGGCTCTGCAGGTGGTTTTCGTCATGTCTCGGCGGCAGAGATGTGGACGGTGCGTGGGTCGCGAACTGGGTCCCAGACGGCGGTGAGGTAGTCACCGGAGTGCCACCGTCCTGATCTCACGAGTGTGGAGCTGGCTACGGGGCCGTGATCGTGCTGACTTCTCGTTACGACCGCGGCAGGGTCGATCGGTGTCGGCGAAGGGAATTGGGACCGCCTGAGTAACTGGTTCAGTCGGTCCGCTGATGGGGTCGTGATCACCAGGTAAGCGCTTGAGTCCGGGAATGCACTCGTCACCTCGCCATAAACCACATCGTCGCCGTCCACGAGGACGAGGCCCATGCACTCTGCCATTCTAGTGGCGCCGTCTACCGACTCCCGGGTGTGTTGTCCCAACATCGCCTCATCGAACTCGGTTATGACCCAACGCAAGCCGAGGATAGCAATCGTGGACCCGGTCACGATGATCACTACCGCCAGCACCGCTGTTCGCCACCACGGCGACCGTGTGCGGGAGGTGGCTGGTTCTGCCCAGTGGGTCATTGCTGTGTGCTTTCCCTCACGCGGTGTCGGCGCCGTGGATGAGGATGTCGGTGGCACGAATGTGTCCTTGTTCGACGGTGATCAGTCCGTTGCGGCGTAGCTCGCCTAGGTAGGTGGAGAACGTGCCCGCACTGGCGGTGATCCCGGCGGTCTCGCCGAGGTGCTCGCGGGTCAGGGTGTTGGGGTAGGCGTCGATGACCGCTTGCAGCATGCGGGCGGCGCCGGCGCGCAGGATCGACAGGTAGTGGTCCTGGAGTTCGCGGGCGGTGAGCGGGGCGGGCTGGCCGCCGATGTGGGCGAACCCGGCCGCGGTGAGGGTGAACCCGGCCGAGTTCTCCTCGACGAGGCCGGCGCGACGCAGCTCGCCGAGGTATGTCGAGAACGTGCCGCCGGTGGCCTTCATCTTCGCCACCGTCCCCCACTGGGTCCGGGTCAACCGAAGCGGCGCCATCCGCCCCAATGCGGTGAGCATCCGCTCGGCACCAGCCCGAAACGACGCCGGCGCCCCGTCGACCGGCACCGCCCGGCGTACTGACAGGACGGGGCACGGGCAAGGTCGGGCGTATCGGGGCCGTGGTGGGCGCTGTGGGCGCCGCAACCGGTGCGGGTGTGGTGTCGTCGGTATCGGCGAGGTGGCGGGCGGTGTGCAGGTGGCGTTGGGCGGCGTCGAGGGCGTCGACGAGCCCCGCGGGCACGGTGGGCCGGGCTTCGAGGTCGGCGATGCGGTCTCGGAGCCGGGCGATCTCGGCCGACTGGGCGCTCAGTTGACGGTTTTGTGCCTCGAGCTGTCGGTCCTTGGCGGCGAGGTCGGCAGCGACGGCACGCGGGTGAGCGTCATCGGACCGCGGGTGGCCAGCGGCGAGGTCGCGGTGTAGTCGGGCGATCTCGGCACGCAGGGCAGCCGGGTCGTTGTCCTTGGCGCGTTCGACCGTGGCCGCGATTTCGGCGCCGAGCGCGTCGAGGTCGATGTCGGCGCGCGTCTTGGGCATGACGCGGCGTTGCCCGGGGGTGGGGGTGGCGTGGGAGTCGAAGGTGTCGAACAGTGCGAAGTCGACCTGTTGCAGGGTGCGCAACAGCGCCGGTGACCACACCCACCCGTGCCCGGTCTCCAGTGCGGGTAGTGAGGCGATCACCTGCGCGGCGGTGGTGCCGTCGGCGTCGGCGTTGACGCTGATCCAGTCCTGGGCGGCCTTGATCGAACGGGGACCGGTCATCCGCAGCAAAATGACTGTCTCCATCAAGTCCAGCACCGACTTCGAGACTTCCTGTGGGCGTTGAGACACCACGGTCAGTCCGAGTCCACGGTGACGACCTCGTTTGGCGATGTCTTCCCACGCCCCCAGCAGTCGAGCGGTCGCCGCGGTCGCGCGTTGGGGCACCAGCACGTCAGCCTCCTCGACCACCACGTGCAACGGATCGCGGTTGCGCAGGTAGAGCCGTTCGGCGAACGCGGTGGCGAAGGTGCGGGCTTTGGTCTTGGACAGGTGCGACAGGTCCAACACTGCCGAGATCTGGTCGGTGGCGATGACATCGGCGATCACCTCGCCGGCGCCAGGCTCTAACGGCACGTCGGCGTGTTCGCCGCCGAAGATGACGAACGGCAACCCCGCCCCGGCGCCGTCAGCGCTGGACCGGATACCCCACCAGTCGCCTTTGACATCGACGACGACCACCGGCAACCCAGCCCGGTGGAGCTGCTCGACGAACCGGTGGGCGGTCGCCGATTTGCCCGCTCCCCGGTTGGCCAGGATCGCGAACGTCGAGGTCACCGATTCAACCGGCAGCTTCAGCCCCGGACCGAGCACGATCCCAGCACCGGTGGCCATCAGGCACATGCCGGATCGGGACGCACGCAGACGAGCGTGCGGACTGCTTCGTTACGGCGCCAACTCATCTACTCACGCTCCTGCCCTTGTCCGCATGTCATCATTCGACGATCTCTAATCGTCCCAGTCCACCAGCGCCAACCACGGCAGCCGGGACGCAGAGCGTGTCTGACCAGGAGCGCACGCGACACAACGACCTCATCAGACCCTCGTCCTGGGGCAGCCTATCCCGATCTATGCCGGTGTATAAGAGTCTTCGTTATACAGTCCGATAGAGCTTGATAGTCTTGCCGTATGCAGGCCGGGTTGAATCCGTTCACTCCTGGGTCGGGCACCCGCCCACCCGAGCTCGTGGGCCGCAGCGCAGAACTCGAACGGTTCGACCTGCTCCTGGCGCGATGCAAACAGCGTCGCTACGACCGCAGTCTGATGTTGCAGGGTCTACGGGGAGTCGGCAAAACCACTTTGCTGGCCACACTGGCAGATCAGGCTCGCCATCATGGGTGGGTCGTGGTGGAAGTCGAAGCGCAAACCAGTCAGGAGGGAGCCGAGGCGCTGCGGCGGCGCATTTCCAAGGATCTCGACCGCGCACTGCGCCGGCGGAAACTCTCCCGAGCCGCTCTGGGTCGTCTCCGCGAACTCGTCGGCCAGTTCTCGATATCGGCGACCGCATTCGGTACTGGTGTCACCCTCGCCCGAACGCCCGGCGCACGACCGACCGATGCTGGACCGGGGCTGGGTGTCGAGTTCGAAGATCTCGTCGAGGATCTCTGCGACGAACTTCGCAAGGAGGGCAGCGGTTTCGGGTTGTTCATCGACGAGATGCAAGAACTTGAACCATCGTTGCTGCAGGTGATGCTCGCGGTGCAACACCGCGCCGCGCAACGGGAGTGGCCGTTCTTCCTGTCCGGAGCGGGACTTCCGAACCTGCCCCAGGCGCTCGCCGACGCCCGCTCGTACGCCGAGCGTCAGTTCGACTACCGGACTATCGGTCCAGTGTCAGCTGAGGAAGCACGGGCTGCGATCGTCGCGCCCGTCGAGCGTCTCGGTCAGCAGGTCACCACCGAGGCGGCCGACTACATCGTCGCCGCCAGCAACGGCTACCCCTACTTCCTGCAAGTGTTCGGCCACGAGTTGTGGCGCAGTGCCGAGCGATCTCCGTTCGATCTCGACGACGCGATCTACGCCGTCGACACCGGACATGCCTCACTCGACGCCGGTTTCTACAACTCACGGTGGTTGCGTGCGACCGAAGCTGAACGTCGCTACCTCTCTGCGATGGCGCATCACGGTAGCGAGCGGCCCCGCTCGAGTGCTGTGGCCGCTGCCCTGGGCGGCACACCCCAATCGGCAGCACCGCACCGAGACGCCTGCATCAAAAAGGGTTTGATTTGGGCACCCGAACGCGGGGTCGTTGCGTTCACCGTTCCCGGCATGGCCGAGTTCATCCGACGCCAACCCGCCGACGACAGCCGATGACCACGGGTGTGACCACACGACCCCACAGACGACACCCCACAGCGCACGCCTCGCTTATACGGTCAAAACCCAAGCGCCCAAGTACCCCTCGCCCCTACCATCCGGTCATGAAGATGAGCACGATCCTCGCGACCACCATCGTGCTGGCCAGCGTCGTCATGACCGGCTGTGGGGCAGAGGCGAATCCATCCGAGGACACCGCCGCGTCGGATATGACGGCCAGTGATCCGGCGCCCGCGGTCCAGAACTCGTCCTGCACCGCGACACCTACAGGGGACGTCGGACTGACCCGTGTCGAGGTTGCCGACACCCGGGTGACCTGGCAGACCAATACTCCCATCCCGAGCGACGGTGTCGTTGTGTTCACGGTGCGCGACAACGCCACACTGCGCGGCCTCAAATTCCTCGACGGCGCAGTCATCGCGAACTACATATTCGATGTCGCCTCCGCCCAGCAGCAGGAAAGCTCCCAAGCGCCGACGGTCACTGGCACTCGGTACGACGTTGTCATGCCACTCGGCTATGTGATCGACGACAACTGGACCGCTGATCTCGAAATCGACACTCCCACAGGCATGGAGTCCACCGGTGTGTGCCTCCCCTCGTAAAGGGGTGGCGCTTTCCCAGAACCAGCGAATGCGCTGACCGAGTTTTCTCCGCTAGCGTTGTAGGTATGGCGAGAATTCAGACGATGACGATCATCGACGATCTTGACGGACGCGAAATTGACGCTGAGGACGCGCGCACCGTGTCCTGGACGTGGATGGGAGTCGACTACGAACTCGATGTCTCCCCCACCAACCTGACGCGAATTGAAGAGGGAAAGATTACTGTCGCCAAGCTCCTGGCCACATCTACTCGAGTGGGCGGACGTCGGCGTAGCCGCTCAGCCACCAGCAAGACCTCCGATAGTGCTGCGCGGAGCGCTCAGATCCGCGAATGGGCTCTGGCCAACGGTTTTGACGTGTCGATGCGCGGACGCATCCCAGCCCACATCGTCGACGCCTTCACAGCGAAGAACTGAATCAGCTAGACAGCAGACTGTTGACCTGGCACATAACACGAGTGTCTGGACTCAGCGCTGGTCTCGATTATCTCGTATACGCAGAGGCTTGAGTGCGCTCGGAGTGCGCGGCTTGTTGCAGCCGTTCGGGTGGGCGCGCAAGGGCAACGTGGCTATTGCTTGCATGCGTGGCGGTTGGATTCTGCCAGTTGATCGATCTCGGTCATAGCTGATCTTTCGATACGTGTTCGGCGGGGCGGATCGCCGCAGCGGCGACCGTGAGCGGGATCGAGGCGTGCGACTGCTCGTTGGCGCTGGCCACGCGTACCGAGACCACCGCGATCCATCGGCCGTCGTTGCTCTGGAGCCAGGCGTGCTGCCAACCCTGCATCCGCCGCTCCAGGCGCGCGCCGCCGGTGCGGACCCGCAGCGGCACCGTATTGGCCGGGGTGAACCCGCCGGCCATTCCCGCCGCGGTCATGTCGATCCACACCGGCCGCGGCGGATCGAACACCCGCAGCGTCCGCCGATCAGACCACTCCTCGAACACCCATTCGATCCTAGCTGTAGGATTGGAGGCGTGGGGCGCGGGACGTCCGGCGAGGAACGCGGACGGGAAGCCGCCGACCTGGCTGGCGGTCCGCGCCCCCTTTCGCTTCTCCGGCGTTGCAGTCCTTCCAGCAGCCGTGGTGTCGGTCTAGGCTGCGGACGCGGCGTCATCTCCCCGGGGGGCCGCAGACCTATTGTCGAGAACTCGCAAGGAGTAGTCATGGCTGGAATCGCGGACAAGTTCGACAAGGCATACGAGGACAAGTCGCTGGCAGAGCTGGCCGATGCGCCGGTGGCGGCGTTGCAGGGCGTCAGCGACGGCGACGCCGAAAAGCTCCAGGCGGCGTTCAACATCAAAACCGTCCGTGACCTGGGCACCAACAAGTTCTTCCTGTGGGCTCAGGCGGTCGCCAAGCTCGCCGAATGACCAGTGCCACCGGGTAGGAATACCGCGGGTGAGGTCACCGTTAAGGACTATGACGGTGGCGGGCTCATTGCCCCGGGCCTCACCCCTTTTCGCCGCTGCGAGCGGCCGTTCGCCGAGAGGCGCACTGACCGGCACCGTCCATCAACACACACTGAGGCCGTCCACCCCCCCACAGCAACCGGGGTGGGCGGCCTCAGTCGTCGACGCAGCGACCCCGCTCGGCGCGGCCGCTGTCGGGGTAAGCGACGGTGCGTAGCTGCTCGATTGCGTTCTCGCGGACAGGTTTCTGGCTGGCTGAGGCGGGTGGGGAGATGTAGATCCCGGCCCAGATGCCGGTGAGGTGGGCGGTGTCGTCGAGGGCGACGCGGGCGCATCCTTGTCGGATCGGGCAGCGCCGGCAGGCGACCATCTCGGCGTGCCCGACACCGTCGCGGGCGGTGGACAGCCGATCAGGAAACCAGGCGTCGGGGTCGCGGGTGCAGGCCGGGATGGCATCGGCGGGTAGGTGGCGGGCTGGGGACTCGACCAGCGCCCAGGTGGGGCCTTGGGTGGCCGCGCGCCGGTTGCGGCTCGGATACAGCGGCGCAGTGTGGATATCGCCGGGGATGACCGGTGTGCTCATGCCCCGCCATCGAGGTTGTGGGAAGCGGTGGCGGTCAACGCTGGTGGGTTGTCGAACAGGCCGATGACCGCGGCGTGGGCGGCAGCAGTCTTGGCCGCCTTGATACTCGACGCGGCGGCGGTGCCGCGGGCGGGCCCGGCGGCGAGGGTGACGGTGAACCTCCGCTCATGCGGTGGACCCTCCGGGCGGGTATCGACGTGCAGCTCGCCGGCGCCGATGGCGGGCACGAGGGTCGTCAACCATCCGACGGGGTTCTTCAACGCGTTCGCGCGGCGACGCGCGCGGCGGGTGTCGTCGCCGCCGCCGAGCGCGGCGTGCAGCGCGAACGCATCCCAGGTTCCCTCCCCCGGCCCGGAGAGCATCGAGGTCTCTGGCCCGGAGCGGGACTGGGTGTCCGCAGCGGGACCTGGCGCCGCTGACAGCACCGGCTTGGGTTCCGGCTCGGGTGCTGGTGGTGGTGTGGTGGGGTCCGCCGATGTCGTGTGGCCGCCGATGATGTCGAGCAGGTCCCACAGCGCGGCGTGCTCGGTGGCCTTCTTGACCGGCCCGATATGCCAGCGGGTAATCATGTCGTCGAGGTGGGCGCGGGTGGCGAACGTGCGTTGATGGGGCGGGCCTGCGATGTCGGTGTCCAGGGTGGGGGTGACGATCTGTCCGCCATCGATCTGCTGGAATGCCGAAATCGCCGACGGCGCCAGGTACGCGTGCTCGGCACGTAGTAGTGCAGTCAGGTTGGCGCGCAGTGTTTTCCAGTCGGGGTGATCGGTGGTGTAGAGCACCGCGAGGTGACCGGCGTGCAACCGCCCGGCCGTCGCGCGTTCGGCGAGTTCGGTGGCCACCGACTCCGGCGGTGCGGCCTGGGTACCCAGGCGCAGCACGCGCAGGAACTCGCGGTCGTTCATGTGCGACAGGTCGCCGGCGGCGATCGACGCTTGGTTCGCTCGGCGGGTGCGGGCTTTCTGCGCGGTCTCAGACTCGGCGTTACGTTCGACGGTGAGCGCGGCCAGGGACTCGGCGATTGTCGCCAGTTGCTCTGCGGTGTACGGCAACCCGGTGCCGTCGAGGTGGGCCAGGAGTTGGCGTTGGGTGACCAGGTCGGCGTAGCGGCGCAACGGCGAGGTGGCATGAGTGTAGGCCGGGACCTGCAACCCGATGTGCCCGCGGACGGTCGCGCCGTAGGTGGCTTTGGAGATCGCGGTGTTGAGCTGTCCTTGCAACGCTGCCAGTTCGGCGGTGGTGGTGACCGTGGACAGCGCGGCGGCCAGATCGGCGAGCCGGTCGACGTCAGCGGGCGCGACGGGGTTGCGCAGGTGGTTTCGGAACAGGATCGGTAGCTCGGCGTCGATGGCGTACTGCGCCACAACCGTATTCGCGGCGATCATCAACTCCTGGACGATCACATACGCCGCCGCGTTGTGCCCCTCGGGCAGTGCCAGCAGCCGGCCGTCTTCGCCCGAGACCAGCCCGCGGGTGAGGTCGTAGACCACGAACGCCCCTGCTGCGCGCCGCCGGCCGGTCAACACCTGCGCCAACTGCGTGGCCGCCGACAACTGAGCGTGGTGGGCGTGGTCCGGGTCGTTGAGGATCGAGGTGACCTGATCGTGGGTGATCGCCACACACGACCCGGCCGGCAACACTTCACGGTCGAGGCCGGCCAGGGTCACGTCGCCGGCGGCGGACACCCGCAGGCGGATGGCCAGGGCGTCCCGATCCTGGGTGGCCGACAGGGTCGCGGCGTGCTCGAGCTGCCCTCCGAGCATCGGCACCGTGCCTGTGGTCCGGTAGCGGGTTTCCACCCGCGTCGCGGCGGTGCGGTCTGCCGGTGATCCAGCCGGCACCAGATCGGCCACATTCGCTACGACCACTCCAACTTCCCACCCCGTGGTGGTGGGGGTGACGGTGAGCGCGTCATCACGATCCTGGGTCGTGGACGCGTCGATCATCAACGCGGACTGCGTCACCGGTCGATCAGCAGCCATCTGGGCGGGTGTCCTCAGGCGCTGCGGCGCGCACGTCGCTGCGCGAGGTCATCGGCGGCCGGCGCTTCGGTGGGGGTGGCGTCTTCGGCGGGGAACTGGTGAACGGCGCCGGCGAGGTCGGTCAGGGTGTGGCCGACGGCGATGGCGAACACGCCTTGCCCGCCGTGCAGCAGGTCGATGATCTCGGCATCGGAGGTGGCTTCGTAGACGGTGGTGCCGTCACTGATCAAGGTCGTTTGCGCGAGGTCGGTGGTGCCACGTGCGGCGAGGAACTCGACCGCGGTGCGGATGTTGCGCAACGAGATCCCCGCGTCGAGGAGTCGTTTGACGATCTTGAGAGCGAGGATGTCGCGGAAGCTGTAGAGGCGCTGCGACCCGGACCCGGCGGCGGCCTGCACGCTGGGTTCGACCAGTCCGGTGCGGGCCCAGTAGTCGAGCTGGCGGTAGGTGACGCCGACGATCTCCAGCACCGCCGGCACCCGGTAACCGGTCGTGGGGGTGTCGACCGAGGACGCGGTGAACAGTTCGGGGGCCAGCTCGTCGAACGAGCCCTGGCCTGCATCGTGTGCCATCGGCTGTGTCCCTTCGGTGTGGTGATCGTGGATCTCGGGTTGATGTCAGCGTATCGGGCCTCAGGCGGTCGCGGCGGCTCCGCGGGCTCAGTTGTCCGACCGCGTCCTGTTCGGCTGCCTGCGTCCCGTTCAGGGCGCGGGAGCGGCGTGGTGGGAGCGGAAGTGTGCAGCAAGGTCGGGGTTGGTGGTGGCCAGGAGTGCGCAGAACCGGTCGACGTCGACACCGTGGGTGTACGGGTGACCGAGGCTCATTGAGCCGGCGGCGTGGAAGGCGGCTTTAACCGCGGAGGACTCCCCGATCGCCAGGGCCTGGCCCCGGGCGTGTTCGACGCGGTCGACCAGCTCCACGAGGTCGTCGAGGTTCAACAGGTCACTCATCAGTCGGGTAGCTCCCCGACGTCGAAGAACCGCGGCCACTGGTAGAACCCGCCTGATGGGGAGGGCTCCCACGTGTAGGCCGGGGACAGTCGATAGGTCCACACCCGGTCCTGGTGGGTGATGTCGGCGTAGGTGACACCGTCGACGGTGCGCCGGCGGATGTGTCCGTCGTCGGTGCGCCACTTGGAGAACGCCGCCAACTGCGGCGGCGGCTCGTCGGCTTCCATCGTCAGCGGGAAGTCGGTGAACACGCCTTTCTCACACTCGTAGTGGCCGAGGTCGTGGACGGTGACGTTCATGGCGTCATCCTTCCCCGGGGCTGGGAGGTCGTGGTGCAGGCGGTGCACAGGCCGGTGTTGTCGTGGTAGGCGGTGTGCCAGGAACAGGGCCCGGTGAGGGTGTCGCACGCGGTGTGGTCGGTGCATCCACATTCTCGGCACAGTCGTGGGTAGGCCCACTCGATCCGAGTGATCTGCGTGGTTGGGGTGACCCCGGTGTGGGTGGTGCAGAAGAAGTCGACGAACTCAGCCGGGGTCATCTCCGGGAAACCCTCAGCGATCACATCGTCGCCGGTAATCGCGGCGAGAGGTTCGCGGCGTATCGAGACCACCTCGACGGTGATAATCCTTTCAAGCGGTTCGCCGTGGCGGCGGCCGCGGACCTTGGGGCACAAAGTGAGCAGGTCACCCGGGGCCAGCATCTGCCAGCCCGCACGTCGGGTGACGGTTTTGGTGCGGTTGCGCACTTGCTCGGTGGTCAACGCCACCGACATCAGGCGAGGCATCGTAGGACCTTCCGTTCGTTCAGAGTGTTTCGGCGAACAGATCGAGTTGTTGTCCTGCGTATCCGTCTGTGTGGCAGGCGCATTCGCAGGTGTAGTGGTCGGCGGGGCTGACGATGCGGGCTGAGGTGTTCTCGGTGTGCCGCGACCATCCTGGCCGGAAGGTGGCGACGTATCCGCGGGGACCGTGGCGCCGTCGGGAGGCGTCGTGGCGGACGCTGAGGTAGCTCGGCCGAGCGCGGCCGTGCCAGCAGCCCACGTGACCAGCCTCGGCGCAGTGCGGTGAGAGTGCCGGCGGTTGGGTGCAGGGCAGGGTGGTGAACCATTCGGCGTGGGCGGCGGCGAGTTCGGCCTGAGCGTGCAGGTCGATAGCTTCCAGCGCGATCGCGGTGAGGGCGGTCAGGTTGCGGCTGCGGGTGGCCCAGGCGTGGTGTGCGCGCTCGCGTAGCTCGGCGGGTAGCGCCTCGGCCCACCGGCGTAGACGCGTCAGGGTGATCGACACTTCGCGGTGCGGCGGCTCGAACCGCAGGCGTGAGGGTTGTCCGGCGTGGGGGCCGGTGGTGAAATGGTCGGTCACCTCGTAGTGCGCCCAGGTGCCGGTGAACCGTTGGCCGGTCACCTCGTAGTTGCGGCCGAACCCTCCCCCGCTTCTGCGTGACTCACGTAGCCGGCGGCACTCCTCGCCCGGGTTGGCGATGACCGGGGCGATGATGTGGACCCACTCCCGCAACAGGTCTCGTTCGTTGGCTGAGAGCCTGGCAGTCATCGAGTACTCCTGGCCGCTGCTGGTCGGGGGTGAAGGGCCGTGGGGTATTGGTCCCAGAGACGGCCGTCGAGTTCGCGGCCGGCGGCCTTCTTTCCGACACGGAAGGTGGTGTGCAGGTGCGCGCGGTTGTGCCCGGCGCGCAGCGCTTCGCCGTAGCGGGGTCCCTCGGGGTAGGCCAGATCCCCGGGGGCGTAGAGGGTGCCGTCGTCGGCGATCGTGTGGGCGTTGCGGTAGTCGGCTCGGCCGGCGGCGTCGAGGGGCGCTGCTGGTGACCACTGTCCATGTTGTTTGAACAGGAACGGCACCCCGGCGGCGACGCACTGGTCGCGCAGTCCGCGCGCCCAGTTCAGGTGCATCGGCCGCGCCCTCGGTCCGGACTCGCCGCCGACGATCACCCAGTCGAGGTGCGCGTGGTCGGCGTGCAGCGGGCAGGCACGATGATCCAAGCCTGTGCAGGCACAGAGGTTGATCCCGCCGAGAAGTGGTTCGGCACTGATGAATCTGACGGCGGCGGGGGTGTCGAGGAGCGCGGGGATGCGGATGCCGGCCCACTGGTGGTTCTCGGTCGAGACGCCGAGCCAGACGTTCGGCAGCGGCCATGCCGCGGTGGGAACGTCTGGATACTTGACGATCCCGATTCGTTCCCACAGCTCGGAGGAGAAGCCTGGGTCGGACAGCAGTGATCGCATCCGGCCGTGGCGCTTGGTGAGGACCTGGAAGGTGTGCCGGCGAGCCATCGCCATGACGGCGAACACGTCGATGATGTAGTCGTCCGGGACGTCGTGGTGAAACAGGTCGCTCATGCTGTTGACGAACACCATCCGGGGGCGTGCCCACCGCAGCGGCTGCTCGAGGCGTTCGGGTCGCAGGGTGACCTTGAATCCGTCGGGGTAGGCCGTGGTGCCGGCGAAGCGGTGGGCGATCGTCTCGGCATAGCAGTGATCACAGCCTGGTGAGACCTTGCTGCACCCGGACAACGGATTCCACGTCTCATCGGTCCATTCGATGGAGGTGCTCACCGGCGGACCCCGCCGGTAGGGGCGGCTGCCTGTGGATCGTCGTCACTGATCGCGGCGGCCGGGTTGATCGCGGTGTCGGCGTCGAAGCCAGACATGGTGCGGTCGTGGGCTTTTCCGCCCGGGCAGGTGGCCATGTGCAGACGTCGGCCGGTGTCGGGCAGGACACGGTCGACGAAGCATCGGTGGTCGCAGTAGCGGCAGTAGGCGCCGGGCACGGTCAGTCACTCTCCTTGAGGTGGGTGCCGAGGCTTGGGGTGGTCGGTTCCCAGGAGCCGGCGTCTTGGTAGTCGCTGTCGTCGAGGTCCCACCACTGGTTGGTGTGGGGGTCGAAGACGGTGTCGTGGCGGCAGTCCGGGCAGCGGTGCACGACCAGCTGGGCGTGAATGTGGCGGTCGCGGCCGATGGGGACGACGTGGGGGCCGTAGGCGATGGTGCGGGTGCCGTGACAGGTGAGCGGCCTGGTCGCCGAGCCGCAGTTGTCGCACCCCTGTGTGCGTGGTGGCGGACAGATGGTCAGCGCGGGCATCGGTTGCCAGGGTGACCAGTCGACCGGGTTGCCGTCCCAGCGTGGCGGTAAGTCGTGGGCGCGCAGGTTCAGGCTCAACTGGGTCACCGTCGATCACCTCCCCGCACTGTGTGGCTGTGGCGGCTCAGCTCGAGGTAGTAGGCGCAGTCGTCGCAGAAACCGGTGTCGGGGTCGAGGCAGCAGCGTTCACAGTGTCGGTCCTCGCGGTGGCAGTCACACTCACAGTCACAGTCGGCGGCCAGTTGAGTTGGCGCAGTGGCGGTCAGGGTCATGCTCATGGTGTCCTCCCTAGTCGTGAATAGGGATGTCGGTAGGGGTGTCTGCGTCGGTGTGGGGGTCAGGCCCGAATGCCAGCCAGAAGCCCAGTGCCACGGTGAGGACGCCGACGACAAAGGCGGTGACTGAGGCCCACACCGAATCCAACAGGGAGGCGCACATCGCTGTGATCAGGACCGCGATCGCCGAGACGGTGTAGCTGCCCACTCGGCCGCGTAGGCGCCAGATGTCGTGAAGGAACGCGATCTGGGCAACGACGGCAGTGAGCGCCGTGACTGCTAGGTAGATGTGGTCCATGAGTTCTGCTCCAGGGTGAGAGGGTGTGCGGCGCTGGTGGTTATCCGCGTGGGTGGTAGGTGAAGTCGGCCAGCGAGGGGTCGGCCATGTTGACGACACCGACGGGCGCCAGGTCGGGCAGGACGAGGGTGCCGGCGGTGGTGGTGAGCCGAATCTGGCTGGTGGCCCCGAGGCGGGCGACCTGGACAACGCGGGCGGCGCGCTCGGTGGTGATCGCCGCGGCGGCGGGCTCGTCGGTGGGCTGGGGCCACGGGTGGCCACCCACTGACGGTGCGGGTTTGATGATCCAGTCCCCGGCCAGCAGGTCACCGGCGCGGGAGGTCCAAGGCGCACCAGTCGTGGGTGTAGACCGGCGGCGGTGGCGGGCGCGGACCCGGTCGTGGGTGACGGCGCCGGCCACAGCGGCGGCACACAGGGCGGTCAGGGCGGGCACGATTGGTGCGACCGGCAGAAGCCCGACGAGGTATCCAACGACGACCAGTGCGGCGAAAGCTGCACCGAAACTGGCCACTTGCGCCGAGCGCGGATCAGCGTTGCGTTCGTGCACGGCGACGGTGCCGGTGGTGTGGTCGGTGCCCGGCGTTGCCGGGAGTGCGACTAGGCGGGTGTCGGGGCGTAGCTGCGCGGTTTTCGCGCCGGTGGTGAAGGTCTGGGTGGCGCCGAGGGTCATACGGGCTTCGTCGTCGAGCACGGGTGTGGCGTAGCCGCATTCGGCACAAATCCACATCGGGTGCCCGGCGGATTCGTGGGTGCCGGCGACCATCGGTTCGGGAGTGCGGTGACGCGGGCAGCTCACCGGGTGTGCTTGGGCGACGTTCCACCGCGACAGCTCAACGAAGGTCAGCGGGTAGGAGTCACCGGTCGGGGCGGTCACTGCACGGCCTCCTGTAGGTCGAGGACGAGTGTGGGCGCGACAGCGCCGGTCAGCAACAGCCGCGCGCCGTACAGGTGGCCGCGGATCGCGGCGTGGGTGGTGGCGCGGATCTGCTGGTTGATCGAGGCGGCGATGAGGTCGCGGACCTCGATGTCGGGCAGCCCGTCGACGCCGCCGTAGTTGCGGGGGTCGCAGTAGTTGAGGTGGCGGGCGACCGCGGCGTGCACGGCGCGCTGCTCTGCGTCGACGTCACGATTGGATGCCAGGACGCGCCGCTGGTGTTGGGCGATCAGCATGCGCAGCTCGGCCCGTGCGGTCGGCACGTACTCGAAGTCGTCTTCGCTGGGGTGCGTGTCGACATCGAGCTCGCAAGAATCAACCTCTCGCGCAGCGGTGGCCGCCAGGTGGCGGATCGCAGCGGCGAAAAGACCGCAGGGCGCGGGGATCTGGTTGACAGCGGCGATCTCGTCACAGGCCAGGGAGAACTCGATCGACTCGAATACCCGTGGGTTCAAGTGGCCGAGGACGGTGAAAGTGGTGCGCACAGCCGGGTGTTCGGCGAGCCGGGCCACCGTCCAGGTGGCCGGGTCGCCAGCGGGTTGTGCGGAGTGAGTGCTCATCTGCTCGTCCTCGAGGTGAGTGGTCGGTTATCCGGCGGTGCGGTAGCCGGTGTAGATCTCGGCGATGATGCGATCCAGGGCGACGCAGTCGTGTGGGGAGAGCGCGGCGAGGATGCCTGAGTCGGTGTGCGCGGTGAGAACTGCGGTCCCGATCACCGGCCGCTGCTTACCGACTCCGGCGGAGGCGATCTGGGTGGCCACATCGTTGTAGCCGAACCCACCGACAGCCACCGTCGCCAGGGGCTCAAACAGCGTCCACAGGTCCAGGTGGTCCGCGAGGTGCGTGAGGGTGAGCGGATTGAGCGGGCCGCCAACGACTTCGCGCAACGCCTGTTCTGGGTCACCCGCCGGGAGATCGACGTACTCGGCGTCACCGCGATCGGTCAGAACCAGTGCTTTCATCCCCTGCGGCCTCCGTTCCGTGCTGGACAACATCGCACTTGTGTATCGAACAGTACATGTATCGAACGGTGCATTCAAGGTGTGTGATGTCTCGTAAGGGACATGTACGATCTGATGCATGTCCGCCGATCTTGAGGACGCCGAACAGGCCTTGCGTGAGTGGAAGCGGACCGTGGACGCACGCGACCGCCTCATCCTCAATGCACTCGCAGCTGGCGTGACCATCAACCGGGTACACACCCTGACCGGGATCAGCCGCAGCACGATCTATCGGCTGCTGGAGTCGACGCACACGCAGTAACCCGAACACAGCGCTCGGCAAGGTCCGCTCCCCCGCGATCATGCTGAGTCCTTGCGAGGCGGGATGCAGAGACCTACGCCGGAGTGATGTGTGCGCGAATAGGTTTCACCGATGAGGTTTTCACTGATGTGCCACCGCACAGGACGACCGTTGCGGGGTTCGGTCGTGGCGGCGGCGGAGCGCCAGGCGGCGTGTTCGTCGGGGTGGGTGGTGACCTCGACACCGCCGTCGGAGCCGGTGATGACCAGAACCCAGACGGCGGTGCTCTGGCGGTCGCGGCCGAAGCGTGCGTTGGTGTCGACCACCCCTCCGGGGGTGGCGCCGAGGTGGTCAGCCGCCTCGACGACCCCCGCCGCGAGCCCGAGAGTGATCAGGCGGTTGACGAGTTGTTGTTCGGTGGCGCCCACCAGCTCGGCGAGATGGCCCAGGTCGGGCCAGCCCGCCGCCCAGGCGGCGCGGAGCTTCTGATCGGCGCGGTTATCCCACAGCGGAATTCCCTCACCGTGGCAGTAGGTGTGCACCGCGGCGCGGAACTGTTCAACGCTCAGACGTTTCGTTTTGCGCATCCCGGGCAGACCACCGCCGGCAAAGCAACTGCCGGCGGTGGTCAACTCGCGCGCTCGGGCGCGCACTGCGCGTAGCGACCGGCCGAGAGTGGCAGCCAGCTCCTCGTCGGAGACCTTTGTCGAGGATCCCCACAGGGCATGCCACATCGGGAGGTAGTCGGCCTCCCAGGTCCAGATGCCGTTGCTGCGGCTTCGCTCGTCCGGTGCACTCATGATGCGTCGTTCCTCGTTGAGGGGGTCAGGGAACGATCAGGTAGTACGACACCGGCTTGTGCGGGAAGGCGGTGCCAAAGCCCATGCCCTGCAACCCCGATCCGGTGCGCAGAACCTGGGTGACGGCTTTCCCTCCGCGCGGTCCGGCGACGATCGGCGCTGAGGGGCGCAGCGTGGCGGGGAAGGTCCAGTTCGCGCGGACGCGCATGGTGCACACCGGGTTGCGGTGCCATCCGGGGCCGTCTCCGGTGAATCGTCCGGGCCGGTAGGTGACGAACACGGTGCCAGGCTGGCGGGGATCAGTCTTGGCACTGACGCGAATGGGGCCGCGGCAGTTGTCGTGGTTGCCCACCGTCCAAATGTCGTCGCCGGCGATCGCCAGGCGCGGCGCTTCGGCCGGGCGCGCTGATGCGGTGCCGGCGCCGAGTCCCGCGGCCGCGGCGAGCACGCTCAGCAGCAGTGCGGCGGCCGCCAGTACGGGGCGGGTCAGGGGGCGTGTGGTGGTTCTCATGGTGTGCCTTTCCTCGGTAGGTGTTCTACTGGTGGGCTTGAACATTCGGCGTTGTCGTCGGGTGCGCGCACGGAGTCGGCGAGGTGGCCGGTGACGTAGTCGAGGCTTCCTGTCCATTCCATCCACCACTGCCCGTCGAGGTAGACCGTCGCCCGGTGCTGCACGCCCAGGCGGGGGTCGCGGTAGGTGGTCAGGGTGTGGGTGAACACAGGCTCAGGCGCAGTCGATGTGTGCCGACAGGTGGAATTGCTGGCCGGGTCCGTAGGGCGAGGTCCAGGTGTCGGGGACGATGGCGTGGGCGGCGATGTCGACCTGGTTGGGTTGGGACCAGTCGATTTGTGGTGTGGGGGTGGGGATCTTCGCCGCGTCGAGGTCGGCTTCGAGACCGCGGTCGGCGTTTTCCACGCGCATCTGCTGAGACCCGTGGGCCAGCAGGATCTTCCAGCCGTTGGTGTCGGTGATCTTGACTTTGAGTTGGTCGTCGCGGCCGGTGCAGGTCACCTCGAGGTCGTCGGGTGCGGGATGGGTGATCTCGTTCGGGTCGAGTTTCTGGCCCCAGCCGAGCACGATTGCGTCCAGATCGGCCTCGGCCGAGGGCACTGTCGACGGACTGATCGCCTTGGCGCTGCGGCTGTCTGGCGCGTCGTCGCCGCATCCAGCGACCAGCACCATCGCCGCGGCGGCCGCTGCTGTGATGATGGCGGCAGGTAGTCGCCTCTTGGTTGGCACGTCGTGGTCCTTTCGGTGGGCACACCCTCTGGGGTGTGCGGTCTTTCGTTTGGGGAACGCATGGATGCCGGGGCCCGGGCCGCAAGGTGGCGGCTCGGTTCCCCGGCATCCGTGGTGCGCCCGCACCCCTCGTTATCGGCGGGCGTGTCTGGGGCCGGGGTTGGCCGGCTGCTTCTTCTCCTGGGGCCAGGCGACGTCGATGCCGGGCACGACCTGCTTGAGCTGGTCGCTGGCCTGGCGGGTCCACTGGTTGACCGTCTTTTCGGCCTGGTCCTTCGCCGCACCGAGCGCGGCATACGGGGCGCGGGCCTGCTCACCGCTCCAGTTCGCTTCCAGGTTGCGGCCGCCGACGTTGACCTGCGCGTTGACATCTCCGCGCATGTTGACCTGGTAGTGCACGGCCGGCAGACCGGCCTTGGCCGCCTGGTCGGCGGGTAGGTGCACCTCGAACTGGTTGGCGCCGGGGTTGTCGATCACGACCTGCTGCTGCGGCTTGCGCGGCTGCGGGCGGACCGGTTCGGGTTCCCCGGGCAGCCGGGGGCGGTCCGGGCGTGCGCCGGGGTCACCAGCGCCCAGGGCGTGAGCGATCGCGCCACCGGCGACACCTCCGACCACGCCACCGGCGATCGCTGCGGGGATGCCCAACAGCGCGGCACCGGCCGCGGCGCCGATACCGGCACCGACCGCGGTGGTGTAGCCGGTCTGCGGACCTGGCACCGGGAAGGACCCGACACCGAAACCGATGCCGGCGCCGATCGCCGCACCGCCGAGACCGCCGACGACCGCGGCCGGGATGCCCGCAGCTGCCGCACCGGCGGTACCGCCGAGGGCAACGCCGATGATGGTGGCTGCGGCCTGGCGGGAGGCCTCGTCCTCGGGCACACCCACGCTGATGAGGCCCTGGGCGATCTTGGCTTCGCCGTAGGCAGACCACTCGTTGATCGAGTTGCGCTGACGGTCGGTCAGCCACGGTGCGTCGCGCTTGAGTTGGTCTTCCTCGACGACGAAGTTGCCCACGCGCAGCGTCTTGGGCGGCGGGGCGATCGGTCTGACCGGTGCGACCGGGCGCGGCAGGGTGTAGGCCCGCGGCGGGGCCGGGTTGTAGGCCTGGTCGTAGGTGGGCTCGTTGTAGACCTGCGGTTCGACGTAGGGCTGGTACGGCGCTTCCTGGGGCGGTGCGGGGATCACACCCGGCCCTGGGTCGTAGGTGGGCGGGGCTTGCGGCGGGGCCACCGGGGGCGGTGTGACCGGCGGCGCTTCGGGGGTGACCCCACCCTGGTCGGGTGTGGATTCTGGGATCACGCCGCCCTGTTCGGGATCGGCCAGCGCCGGCGCGGCCGACAGCACCGCACCGGCCAGCGATGCGGCGACTGCGGTCGAAGCGATCGTGGCGCGCAGAGCCCGTCGCGCGGCCCGCGGCGGGGGTGCTGCGTGGGCGCGCGCCGCGGCGCGGTCCTCGGTCAGGGTGTTCATCATCGGTGGGGTTCCTTTCGCGGAAGTGGTGTGTCTGCGGGGTGGTTTCAGGGTTTTGGGGTGTCTTTTTCGATGGCGGCGATCCAGTACTTGCCGCCGATCTCGGTGGTGGTGATCTTCTGGTTGATCACCCGGGGCTCGCCGATGGGCGGGATTTCGGTGAGTTCGACGCCGTAGACACCGCGGCCGCGGTCGGTGATGGACAGGCAGTAGCGCAGGTCCTGGTCGAGGACGTCGATCGCGGACTGGATCTGGATGGCGGGGGCGACTTTGCCGTTGGAGGACACCATTGCTCGTGCGGCGGTGCCCGAGCGCCAGGTGTAGTAGGCGTAGTCGAAGGCCTTGATGACGTTGGCCCCGGAGGTTTGATTGCCGGGGTCGCGGCCGGTGGTGGTGGCGCCCTCGGTGCGGGTGGGGCATTCCACGGCATCGGAGGTGGGGTCGGGGGTTGCCATCGCCTCGACCGGATCGGTCGGGGCCTGGGAGTCGCCGCCGGAGAACAGGCCACCGGCCAGTAGCCCTGCGGCCACGGCGAGAGCGATCACCGCGCCGGTGATCACCAGGATCGGTCGGCGGTGGTTGGCCCACACCTGACCCAGCCGGCCGCCGGCCTGCTCGCCGACGTCGTGTGCGGCGGGGGTGGGTCGGGGCGGGCGGGGTACGTGCGGGCCCACCCCGCGCTTACCGGTGGGCTTGGGGCGCGCCGGTCGGGGGGCCCGTGTGGGTTCGGGACGGGCCTGCGGCGCGTCGAGCCCGTGTCCGTCGGGAGCCTCTGCGGCGCCGCCGGTGGGCACCTGTACCGGCCCGGTTGGGGCGGTGGTGGGCCGGGGGCGTGGCGGCGTCGGAGGAGCCGGCGGCGGTGCGACCGGCTCTGCGGCAATGGGTTGGGTGGGGATGGGCTCGGTGGGTGCGGGGTCGTTGACGGTGAAGTCGGCAGTCTGGGTGACCTCGTCGTGGGCAACCTCGTTGTCGATGGCGTCGCTGTGGGTGACGTCGTCGACCACGTCCTCGAGCAGCGTTTCGACGTCGTCGACGACCGGTTCTCCGGTCTCGGTCAGGAAGCCGTCCTCGCGCAGATCAGTGGCCGGCACGGCGGTGCCGTCGTCGGTGAGGACCATCTCGGTGGCTTGCCGGTCGCCGTCGACGAGCAGCAGACTGCCGGCGGCGCCGTCGCCGCGGCTGGTGCGCACCAGCACCGGCGTCTCGAACAGACGCGCTTGCTCGGCGACGTAGTCACCGACCGCTGCGCCGAGATCGCCGTCGGTGGTGACGGTCAGCTTCTTCACCACGCGGCCTTGCGGAGTAAGCACATCGGCGCTCAGATCGTCGCGGATGACGACATCGATCGTGGGGGTGGTCATCGCCTACGTGCCTCCTTTCCGTGGTCGTTGTCTGTGCCGGCGCCGGTCAGACGGTGACGCCGTTGTGCTGGTGGTGGTGTTCGCCGGCCTGGTGCGCACCGCGCTCGCCGGGGCCGAAGTTCAATTCCGCGAGGAGCTTCTTGGCGGCGTCGGCGGCCTCGGTCGCCGCGGCGTGGGCCTTGTTGCGGTGCTCCCCTTCGGGCAGATGGTCGAGGGTGTCGGCCTTGGCCTCGGCGGCGTCGATGATCTCCTGGAGGCGGTCGGCGGCGATCCCGCCACCGTCGCGGGCTTTGCCGATCCAGGCCGGACCCGCGTAGAGCACCTCGCGTAGCTCGGAGATCAGCGGGTCTTTGGCACCCTGGCGGCGGAACGGGGTCTCCATGGCCTCCCACTCCTGCTCGGTGGGGTTGATGGTGAGGTTCAGACGCTCAGACATTCACGTGCCTTTCTCTAGGGGTATTGGTTGGACGGAAAGCGGTGGATAGCTCGGCAGCTATGCGGGGACGGTGGTGGTGGTGGTGTCGGCGGCGGCGAGGAACGCAGGTTCGTGTGGGCGGTAGCGCTCGGTCACGATCTGGCGGGTGCCGGCGATCTGGGCGCGGATTTCGGTGGCACCGTTGTCGGTGGTGGCCACGGTCAGCACGGCGGCTTCGGTGAGCTGGCCATCGATGTCGACGAGGATCGCGGTGCCCTCGGTGAGCTGGTTGGCCGGTAGCGCATCGGGCAGATCGTCGGGCGTGGTGTCCAGCGAGCGGCCGCCGATCAGCATCGGCTCGGGTGCGAACTCTTTCTGCATCGACATCTGTTGCTCGTCGCGCAGCAGTTCGGCGAGTTCGCTGGAGTAGCAGGTGACCGAGGGGCCCTCGTCGGGGGTGAGGCTGGTGATGAGCGCCTGGTCTTTCGCGCTCATGCGGTTCCATTTGTTGGGGTGGCGGTCGAGGTTGGGCGTCCACCACACCTGCGCGTCCATCGGGTTGCCGTCGAGTTTGGTGGCGGTCGCGCGACCGGGGACCGAGGCGTCGACGTTGCGGCCGATCTGCGCGTCGCCCCACAGCATCATCGCGCCGTCTTGGGACAGCGAGGCCAGCGATGCGCGGGTCTTGAAGTTGTCGCGCACCGAACCGGAGTTGGCGCCGAAGATCTGGGCGTCGGGACGCTGCACCCCGACGAGCATGCGGATACCCGAGGAGCGTGAGAGTGCACCCAGTTCGGCGATCGCCCCCAGCGGGTCGAGGCTCTTGAGGAGGTCCTTGGTGTCCTCGTCGCCGGACTTGAGCATCCGTTGCCAGGCTGCGGACAGGATGAAGAACTCGTCGAGGACCACCACGAGCATCGGTAGCTCTTTGGCTTCCATCTTGTTGATGCGCACGTAGTCCATGCGTGCGTGCATCTCGGTGCACAACGCCCGCACCAGCATTGCCGCCCGGACCGGGTTGATGATGACCGCGGCGACGCCGGGATGGTCATGGATGCCGTCGAGTTCGATCTTCTTTGGATCGACCCCGATGACGGGCACGTTGCGGCGGACGAGTTCGGTGATGACCGACAGGATCAGGGTGGTCTTACCGCCACCGGTCGGGCCGATGACGAGCATGTGCGGGGCCGAGGACGAGGTGGAGATGTTCCACACCGCCAGCTGGCCGGCTTCGCCGGTGGCGTAGGGCACGTGCAGCCGCTCATCGTCGGCGATGTCGAGGGGATGGTCCACCCGGGTGGGCAGCGGCGCTTTGAGGCCGAGGTCGACATAGCCGCGGTCGACCCGCCACGTCACATCCCACAGGTGCCCGGACTCGTGGTCACCTGCAAGCTTCACCAGCGCGTCGGCGACTGTGTTCTGGTAGGACTCGTTGCCCGTCTTGAGGTTCGGAGTGAACCCGATCCGATACCCACTCTCGTGGCCGGCCTCGTCGTGGCCCAGGACGGTGACCGCGGCATCGGGCAGGATCGAGTTCGCGTCCAGCGCCGCCTGCAATGTGCGATGTCGCTGCGACCGGGTATCGGGGACCACCGGCGTACGCGTGATGAACAACCGATCGCCGCGATGGGTGACGGTGTACTCCCACCGATGGTTCTCGTAGCGGTGTTTGACCGCAGCGGTGAGCCTGCCCATCGGGGCGTCATCGATCACTGAGCCGGCGACGAGCTTGATTCGCGCCGACACCAAGCGACCCGGACGCACCCACCACGGCACCCGCACCCACACCGGCTGCTGACGAGTGGCCTGCCACACCATACGGCGCAGTGCGCGGCGATGGCGGAACGCGTTGAACCGCAACCCATCGATGATCGCTACCGCAGCGAGCGCTGCCATCACCAACGGCTGATGAGCAAGCACCCACACCACCACCGGATGGGCGAGAACGCTCGCCAGCACGGGGATCGGGGCACTGATTCCAGCGGTGAACCGAAGGAGCACGAACACGACGGCCGGGATCGCCGAGATCGGGATGAAGCGTGCGCTCTCGACGCCGTTTTGGCTATCGTTTCCAGCGTTCTTCGGAGCCTTCGACGACGAAGGGCCAGCCGAGAACATGTCGCGCACAGTCGCTTCCAACTCACGCGACAACGGATCGGTCACACCCACTCCTCAATCGATCGGTCTAGTGAGTCGAACGTAACCCCGATTTCGCGCCGCGCAACGCACGACTGCGGACCAATTTGAGAGCTCCAGGTGCGTCATCCGCAGGCCCCCGCATAGCGCTGCGCAGGAGGCTGTTTGAGCACCAAAACTGGAGTCTGGATCAAAGTCGATTGAGCCGCGGATTTCTCCTAGACGCAGGCCCGCCCCCCTACGGGGGGCGGGCCTGATCCCCGAAGGGGTTGTGCCTCAGAGCGTTCCGCGGAACCGCGTTTCTGGCTTGTTCGCAGTCGTGCGTTGCATCGGTGAAAACTGGCAGTAGCGTCCAACTCAAGGCAGCGATGTCGGATCGCCCTCTTCGCCGAGACCACCATTTGATTGGACCGAGATGATCGAAACGCTTCCCGATGCAATGATTTTGCTCGCTTCTACGCACGCCCCGTCGGGTGGAGATGGTGGCGTGGCGGTTCACAGCACCGACTCGCTCCTGCTGGCGGCCGAGGGCGAGGTCGGAACGCAGACGCTGACGTCGTGGATCAAAGACAACGTGTTCGCCGTGATCATCTTGGCCATTGCCTGCGTCGCCGGCATGGGTGCCATGCGGCAGAACGCATCGAAGGTGATCACCGTCGCCGCGTTGAGTGTGGTGGTGCTGATGCTGGTCGGTATCGCCGGTAGTGCCGCGACCCAGCAGACGGTGATGTCGTGGGCGCTGAGCATGTTCGGGCTCTGAGGACGGCGCTGCACGATGTATCACACCGATGATCTGCTGCACCGGGTCGATCGCATCTACCTTGGCCCGCCCGGTAAGACCGCGCCGGTCAAGATTCGCTACACCGCCTACGGTGTCGGCGCTCTGGTGTTCGTGACAACCACCGTTGTCCTGCGCGGGCTGCTGTCGATCCCGTGGTCGTCGAGTTCGACGCTGATCCTGTTCGGAATCACGATCTTCATCACCGGTCGGCTGATGCGCTTCGTCACCGGTGATGTGACGGTGCGGTCGGTGCTGACCGCCGCCTTCAACGACCTTGTAGCGCCGCGGCCACCCAAGACCGGAGCGCCGGTGAGTGTGGCGCCGCTGCCCGAACACCGTATGCGCCACAACACCCCAGCCGCCGGCACGTCCGTGCCGGCCGACCTATCCGACAACTCTTGGAGCGATGCCGCGTGAGTGACGACTTCGCTGATCTCTTCGACCCCGCCCGCCGGCGGCCGGCGCCACCGAGTGGTCTGCCGCCTCGGGAGCTGGCGGTCACCCTCCCGCCGTCGTGGCGCGATGCCGAGAAGCGCAAGCGCGCCCAGGAACGTGAACAAGAGCGTGCGGCGGCCATGCAACCGCCGGCCGCGGCGCCGCGGCATTCGGCAGACGAACCGGTGGAGCAGCAACGGGTGGCCGTCGTCGGGGAGTGGGTGACCGCCGGCCAAGATGGCTCCGAGGACGTGTATGGCGGTGACGACGTTGACATGTACGACGAGATGCTCGACGGCGACGCCGACGAGGCGTCGCCTCGCCGGCGCCGGTGGGGCCGTCGGGGCGGGTCGGGTCACGGTGGGAAGAAGTCGTCGGGAGCGGTACGCAAACGCCGCAAGGCCGATGTCGAGGCGGCCAGTGACTACCGGGTGGCCGCGGGTCGTCGGGCGTTGAAGCCGCGGATGACCGGAACGGTCGGGCACGTCACGTTCTCCAAGACCGAGGCGATCGCCTGGTTCGTCCAACCCCCGGGGGCGTGGACGATGCGCGCGAACGACAAGCAACGCAGAATGATCGACACCGAAGCGCGGGTGATGGCGCGCCTAGCCGATCTCGGCGTCGAGCAGTTGCATCGCCGGACGGTGCGTACCACCTGGCCGGTGCAGCAGTGGGCTCGTCAGCACAACAACTGGGCCTACGGTCGCGACCCGCATACCGATGAGGTCGAGGGCGCCGGCACTCAAACACCGCTACCCGACGTCGCTGGCGCCCTGTCGTGGGATGAGTACCTCGCCGGGCAGCAGACCGCCCTGCTGTATGAACACCCGACGGTCAAACTGCGGTTCTGGGGGATCTACCTACCCACCCGCCCGGCGACGTCGCGGATAGTCGAACAGGCCGCCGCGGCGACCGGTCAGCGGCACGGTTTCGGGGCGTTCGCCTGGCTCCGCCGTTTCGCTGACAGCGTCGCCGATACCGAGTTGCAGTCGCGCCGTGAGCACCTCGCCGATATCGAGCGAGTGATGGCCACGACCGGGTTCGGTGCACGTCCCGCCCAGCCCGGTCAGCTCGACTATCTGCTGCGGCGCTCGGCGAGTCTCGGGCTGCCGCTGGAAGCGCCGCCGAGCCGGTCGGCTGGCACCGCCGGGGATTGGTCGGTCAACGATGTCGCTGCGCTCGCTGATCTGGCCGACCTTGCGGTCGTGCCCGGTGACGACTACGTGCAAGTCAGCGGAACGGTCAACGGCCGGCGCCACACCGGGTTCGTCATCGTGGTCACCGTCGGGCGCATGGGTGCGCTGCCCATCCCTGAACGCATGCTGCCCTGGCAGGTTCTCGGCGATGGTGTCGACGCCACCCTGGAATGGTCCGAGCGGGTGCGGTTGCTCGACGCTGGTGAGGCGCGAAAGGTCATGCAGCGCCAGGCCGACAAGATCAAAGCGCAGTTCGATCACTACACCGTCGAGCACGACGAAGACCCCCCGCAGGCGTTGCGGGAGCAGTACCAGATGAGCAAGCAGGTCATCGAAGAGGCCGATCACGATCACACCGGGTTCGTCACCCGTGTGCACGGCTGGTGGCGCATCGCTGTGGTGGGTGCTTCCCCGGAAGAGGTGCGCAACAAGGTTGCCCGCCTGCGGGAGGTGTACGAACCGACGATCGAGCTGCACGTCGAGCACGGCCAGGTGCAGCTGCTGCGTGAGTTCTTGCCGTGCGAGCCGCAAGCCAACACCGCCCACCAGCGCCGCATGAAGGTGCAAACCGCCGCTTCCGGGATGGCCGCCGTTGGTGACCGGGTCGGTGACCGCACTGGCATCATTCTCGGCCGCACCGCGTCGATCGCCGCACGGCCGGTCGCCTGGAACTCGTTCGCCGCGATGGAAGATCCGCTCATCCAGAAGTCCGGGCTGACCCCGATCGTCGGCGGTCTCGGTTCGGGTAAGACGTTCATGGCCGCGCTCTGCGTCTACCAGATGGTTCGGGCCGGCGCCCACGGTGTCATCCTCGACCCCTCCGGGCCGCTGTCGCGGCTCAAACTCATCCCCGAACTCACACCGTTCACCCGCGTCTACGAACTCACCGGCGCCCGCTCGCAACCCGGGGCGCTCAACGCCTATCACGTCATCCGCGACCCCGACCCCGAGGACTGGGACTACAACCCCGACAACGACGAGAACTTCGGCACCGAACCCGACTGGGACTCGCGTGTCGCCGCTGCCCGCAACCGCCTGGCCGCCGATCAGCACGCAGCCGAATCCGAACGGATCTCCACCGTGGTGACGGTGTTCCGGATGATGCTCACCCCCCAAACCCGGGGACTGCGTACCACCAACCAGGTGCTGCAACGCGCCGCGACCGAGGTCGGCGGCGACATCAACCACTCCATGCTCGACCCGCTCAAGTTGATCGAGCGTTACGCCCACTCCGACACTGATGCCCGCCACAGCGCCGAGTTCCGTGAGGCCGCGCAGGCGATCTTCGACGAGCTCGATGCGATGCGCCAGCTCCCCTCAGCTCGTGTGTTGTTCCCGCCGGCGGGCTCGACCGGCCGGGTCCCCCACGCTGATCAATCGGACCGGTTGACCATCCTGACGATGCCGGGTTTGCAGCTGCCTTCGGACCGCATCCCCGAGGAGCAGTGGTCGCCCGAGCAGCGCATGGCTGGGCCGTTGATGCATCTGGCGGCGTGGCTGGCCAACCGGATGATCTACGACATGCCGCGCTGGGTGCGCAAGGTGCTGTTCCTCGACGAGAACAAGTACCTCAAAGAGACCGGCGCCGGGGCCACCCTCAACCAGCGCATCAACCGCGACACCCGCAAGTTCAACGTCCGCGCGTTCGTCGGTTCCCAGCTCGCCGATGACTTCCTCGGCCTCACCGACGGCGGCGACGACCAATCCGCCTTGGCCTACGAGGTGTTCGTCGGCGACGTCGGCTCCAGCAAAACCGCGATCGACGGTGCACTCAAACTCCTCGGTCTGCCGACCGGGGAAGGGTACGAAGGTGTGCTGGCCGCGATCGGTGGCAGTGAAGACGAGACCCTGGACGAGGATGTGCGGGCCGCGCGCCGTCAAGACAACCGGCCACGCCAGTTCGTGGTGAAGATGGGCGACGACATCGAGCTGATCACCGCCGACTGGTCCAACTTCACCCACCTCGCCCACGTCTTCGACATCTTGCGCTCGGACCCCACCGCCTCGCGCACCGCACGACCCACCACTGCGCGGGGAGTTGCCTGATGCCACGTCGCCAGATCCGGACCCACCCCACCCACGTCCCCGGCCGCCTACATCGCCCAATGTGCGTGGGGCAACGGATGTCGCGATGGGTGCGACTGGTGCTGGTGGCCGGGATTCTGGCGTTGGCGGTGTTCGGCCCCCAGGCCTCGGCGAACGCGATCCCGAATCCGCTCGACGCATTGAAGTCGGGGTATGAGTGCAAAGAAGCGCCGCGGCCGCAGATGCCGCGCGAACCCAATGAGGCATGGTTCGACGAACAATCCAAGTCGCGCAACAACTCCGGCAACGGCGACCCAGCCCACCCGTACGAGGTGTATGGGTGGGCCGGGCTGAGCTGGCACACCTACGACCTCGGATGCGGACCCGATCCCACCCGCGCACCGGACGCCGTGGCCGACACCAAGGTCGGCAACGCGTTCCTGTCGATCGGTAAGCACCTGATGGCGATGGCGTTCTGGCTCGACGACCAGGCCGCCACCCCCGCCGAGGCGCAGGCCCGCGGGATCACTCCGATGTGGAAGAACTTCGACAACATCGTCACCGCGGTGGCCACCACGTTGAAGGACCGGGTGTTCACGCCGTGGGTGGGGGTCGCACTCATGATTGCTGCGTGCGTCGCCGGATACCGTGCGTTGCAACAGAACACCGCAGCGGTGATGAAGGTCGTCATGCTGTGCGGGGCGACGATGCTGCTCGGCGGGCTCATGATCGGCGCACCCCAGAAAGCCATCGGTGTCGCCGATGACACCTTCGCATCGCTGATCACCGATACCCAATCCACGATCTTGCAGGTCGGGGGCGGCATCACCGCCGAGGACCCCCGCAACGTGATGATCGAAAACGTCCTACTCCCCGACTACTACAAGGGCTGGTTCGGCCCCAACCACGACCCCTCATCGCCCGAAGGCAAAGACATCGACTCCAAACTGCGAGCGTCGCTGGCGTTCAGCTACGACGAGCAGCGCGCAGTGCTGAAACCGGGCACCAACTCCATCGATGGCGAGAAAGCCAACGAGAAAGCCAACGAGAAGGCCGACGATTTCACTGAGCTTGCAGGGAACCTTGGAAAGTCTGACTCGGGTGCGTATCGGCAGTTTCAGGGCAAGGAGTCCGGTCGAACGAGTACCGGGTTTATGGCGATGGTCAAGACCGGCATGCCGTCGCTGGTGTGGGCGGGTGGATCGCTGCTAAAGATCCTGGGTCTGTTGGTGATCCGGTTCGCGGTCCTGTTTGCCCCGATCTGGGTGCCCTGGGTGGCGATGTCGGGCGGGCTGCTCGAGCGGGCGTTCCGCATCATCATGGGCGCCTGGCTGTGGGCGATCGCCGCCGCGGGCATCCTCGGTATCTACCTGGTCGCGCTGGTGCGCCTGTATTCCGGGGTCACCCCGGGTATCGACGGCGCATGGCGGCTGTGGTTCCTGCTGATCATGACCGTCATCGCCTGGTCGATCATGCGGCCGTTCAAGCGGATCTCCACCGTCGCCCGCAGCGACGCCACCACGATCACCAAGAAAACGTTGCGCCGCGGCCGCGGCGCCGGCAACAAGCTGTGGAAGGGCGCTCAGTGGGCCGGCGGGCCCATCCAGGGTGCCGCCGAAGGCCTCGGCAACGCGATCGGCGACGAAGTCGGTAACGCCCGCCAGGGATTCAAGGTCATGGGCGGCTACCAGCCCTCGGCGTCGTCGACGTGGCGGCCCGAAGGCCAGTTCGATCGGATGCGCCTGGCCCAGGGCGAAACGAACCAGGGCTACATCAACTCGGTCAACAACCCCGACTCGGTGTGGAACAAGACCGGCCGTAGTGGTCCGCGTATCGATGACCCGGTCATCGTCGACGGCGAAGTGCTCTCCTCGCATCTCGGCGGATCAGGGGCGATGTCCGCCGACGAGCATGCCGGCGGGTTCACCAACACTGCTGTGCCCCACCGCGACCGCATCGACACCCACACACCGGCACCTGTGCGGGCACCGGATGTGTGGGACGGCGGCAATGACTCTCCCATCGCTCCGATGCGTCTCTACCGGCCCTCCCAGGACCAGCTGCAACTCCCGGCCGGCAGCTCAGGCCCGTCGGGCGCCAGCTCGTCGGCGACGCCGCAGCGGTCGCTGCCTACCCTCTCCATCAGCCGCTCTGCACGGGAGGCTTCGGCCCCCCGCCCGCACGTCTGGGACAACTCGTCGCTGACCGATCGAGGACGCCTCGATGGGTAGCAGCCGCCGCACCCACAGCGGCTCACAGGCACTCTGGACGCCGATCCGGCGCTGGGTGCTCTACTCCCCCGCCCGCCTGATCGGTCTCGTCGCCGGCCTGATCGGCGTGTGCATTCTCATCGGCCAGCTCATGCCCGACCCGGCTCCCGGTGCATTCAGCGGCGACACCGCAGCCGGCGGGGCGGCCACCAGTACGACCGCCACCCGCCAGGTCCTCAAGGCCGGTGATGAGGTGACCCGCGACGATGCGGCCGCCGTCACCGACGACGCCCAGGCACGCAAGAGCCCCCAGATCGTGGCGATGAAGTACGCGATCGCCTACACCGACCTCGACGCCACCACCGGCGAATGGATCACCGCCCTGTCGGCGTTCGCGGCACCGGGCGCGGTGGCCGGGGAGGTCGTCGCCGCACGACCCGTCGTCCCGATCGCCATCTCCGGACCCACCTCGAGCAGCTCCCGCGGCGAACTGGTCATCGTGCCCACCAGCTCCGGACAGCTCACCGTCAACCTCGAATCCACCCCCGCCGGTTGGCAAGTCACCACCCCACTGCCCCAACTCGACCTCCCCGAATACACCCCGACCACCACCGAGGACGCCATCCCCGAGACCACCGAGGCGCCCACCACCTCGGCCGAACCGTCGCCCTCGATACCGTCCACGCCGCCGCCGTCGGTCACGTCCAGCGCGCCGGCCCGCCCGGCTGAACCCACCCCGCAGAGCGGGCCCATCCCCATCCCGCAGCTCGAAGGCCCCTTGCCTGGGCGCCGCTGAACCCCACTCCGCTGAGCTAAGGAGCCGACATGGCCACCCCCTCCACCACGTCCCCGGCCCGGTGCCTGCCGCGGTGGGTCTACGCTGCGGCCTCCGCAGTACTGATCCTCGCCGCTCTCGCGGCCGCGCTGGTTCTCACGACCACGAAGAGTCCCGCCGACGCTGAGCCACCATTCGATGTCCCGGCCGCGTTCGCCGCACCACTGACCGAGTACGGAACACTCTGCGACGGTGTTGATCCGGCGATTCTGGGCGCCCAAGTGCACATCGAGAGCAACTTCGAAAAAGGTCACGTGTCAGTGGCCGGCGCCACGGGTTACGCGCAGATGCTGCCGCGAGACTGGGCACGGTACGGCCACGGCGGTAACCCCAACAACCCCCGTGATGCCGTCCGGGCACTCGCCGAGCTGGACTGCTCGCTACTGGCCGTCGCCCACGGCCGCGGATGCCACGGCGAGGACGCCGTCCGGGTGACGCTGGCCATGTACAACGCCGGTGAAGCCGCGGTACGCGGCTGCACGGTCCCGGCCAACGGAGAAACCGACCGCTACGTCGCCCGGGTGCTGGCGCTGCGATGACCCGCCTGTCCCGGCCCTCGCGCGCCACCCGACTGGCGCAACTGCTCGCCGCGCTGTGTGCGGTGCTGATCCTGGCCGGCTGCACCAGCGGTGTGGTCGTCATCCGGGACAACGCCGAGGGCAGCGGTGGCGGTGGTGCTGGCGGACTGAACACCGCGGCGGTGCCGGCCGAGTTCGTCGGACCGCTGACCGAGTTCGGTTCCATGTGCGAGGGCATCAGCCCTCCGCTGCTGGCCGCGCAGATCAAAGCCGAGTCCAATTTCCAGAAGGGCGCCGTATCTCCCGCTGGAGCAATGGGATACACGCAGTTCATGCCGGGCACGTGGGCGGCCTACGGCGACGGTGGGGATCCGAACAACCCGCGTGATGCAGTGAAGGCCCAGGCAAAATACGACTGCGCCATGCTCAAGATCGCCGCCGACCGCGGCTGCACCGGTGAGGACGCGGTCAAGGTCATGCTCGCCATGTACAACGCCGGCCCCGGCGGTGTCTCCGGCTGCGAAGTGCCGGCGAACGGCGAAACCGAGATTTATGTACCCCGCATCCTGGCCTACGTCGAGGAGTTCACCGCCGCCGACGGCGGACTCACCGGCAACGCCGAAACCAGCAGTCCGCGTGGCCCATTCCGTTACGACGAATCGAAAACGCCGGGGCAGAATGTGGTTTTGGCCGCCATGTCCCAGATCGGGTTGCCCTACGCCTGGGGTGGCGGCTCACTGACCGGACCGTCGAAAGGGATCACCGACGGCGGCACCGCCGACAGTCACGGCGACTACAACAAGATCGGGTTCGATTGCTCGGGACTGAGTCGCTATGCCATCTACCAGGGTTCACGTGGGAAGGTCACCATCGGGCGACACACCAGCGCCCAAGAGGCCGGCGGCACTCCCGTGCCGCTCGACCAGCTCCAAGCCGGCGACCTCATCCTCTGGCCCGGGCACGTCGCGATCGCCCGCGGCGACGGAAAGACCATGGTCGAAGCCCAACAATCCGGGACGCTCATCAAGGTCTCCCCCCTGCGTCCCGGCGGCGTCGGCCGCCGCTACGTCGGCACCGGCACCAACGCCGGACACCAAGACGCCGCCTGAACGAAAGGACCCCCTCATGACCCGCACCAAGACCACCCAGCGCCTGACTCAGACAATCGCCATCGCGGCGGCATCGGCCGCGCTACTCGCCGGCTGCGGCAGCAACACCGACGACACCGATCAGTACCCCTCGGTGGTCACCTCCACCCAGGTGCAGGTCGAGGGCAGTGTCGCGCCCTCCGCAGGACCGAACCCCTCACCAGCGAAACCGGACTCGTGCGCGAAACTGCCCGAACCATTCACAGATGTCGACGCCTGCGACGAAAAGGCCGTCGCGCTGACAGCGCTGCGCACCATGTACTCGACCAACCCCACCCGCGACGCCTCCAGCCAGGACGCCATGCTGCGCGCGGTGCCGCTGCTCTCCTCAGCGATGATCGGCCGAATCGTCGCCCCCACCAAGCGCCCAGAACACCGAATGGGCCAACTTGAAGGCCTCACGCAAACGAGTCGTTGCCACCGTTACGATCCAGACCGAGAACCAGTCGACCTACTACCAAATCAGCAGGAAGGCGGTGCCCGTTGGAGCAGACAATGACGCACCCGGAACCACCCTCGACACCATCGCCGTCTCAGCGACCCTCACCGTCGTCGACGGCATGGGCTACCGCCTCGACACCCTCACACCCATCACCTAGACCCGTGCGCGCCATCTGGGCGGCCACAGCGACCGCCACCTTCGCTCTCGTCCTCACCGGATGCGGGAGCTCTAACTCAGATGGAGGAATCGGCGGAAACAGCGGGAACAGGGACAGCTATGCCGGGGTCGTAACCTCCTCGGAAGCTGGACCCGTCGGCGACGGCCAGGTTCTAGTCGGCGTCGGCGACGACAGCCACCTCCCCCCGCCATACCTGACCATCGCCGCAGGAAGTCAAGTCGCCGCTGAATGCCACGGTCCTAAGGGCCAGCCTCCCCAGACGGTGACCGTCACCACCGCCGACGGATGGAAAGTCCAGTTGACTCACGGCTCACAAACCATCACCGCCGAGAACGCTCAGATCCCGGCACCTACCGGACAGCTCTCTACTCCACAAACTTGGATCGATTCAGACCTCGAGCAGAACGCCGACGATCTTGCGACGCTCGGATACTCCAGCATCTACACCGACGGGATCACTTGGGACAAGCCCTCCCCCGGCCACATTGAAGTCCAGATCAACCAGGAAAACGTCCCCGCCGAATGGGCCCGCCTGCCGGAGTTCAAGATGTACATGCACATCAATTGCGGGGGCGACCAAACAGCAGCATCCTCATCCACGACCACCCGTGCTCCGAGATAGTCGGCAGCCAAATGTCCCACGGGTTTGCCGGGCTTGCTGATCGGACCGCGCCACCTCAAGAAAGCTCCTTGCCGCCAATTCAAACGCGGGCCTTTGTGGTGCGTCTTCTATACTGCGCTCTCGACGGAAGCGTGTGAGACGCAGCGTGTGGGGCAGCACACACAACGACGTTAGGGGGTCAGCGTGATTGTGAAGTGGCTGCGCGACTTTGCGGAGTCCAGAACGCACGTACCCGGCAGGGAAGATGTGCGTTCCGCCTAGCGAGCAAGGTGTGAGCGGGTGATCGCGGAAGCCAGTCGCGTGGATGTAACGGAGCCACCGCCTGAGGTCAACTTCACATCTGAGATCGACTACATGTTGGAGCCGATGCTCGACGATCGTCAGCGGTCGTGGGCACTGGCTCAAACCGTGCATGCGGTGTGGCGCCCGGTACTCACCTCAGTCGGGGTGGGTGTTCGTGCGGACGAGTTTTTCGAGGCGACCCGGGTCGACCCCGAGGTGTTCGTGGCGATCGTGACTGGCGCCCGTAAGAGCCGAAAGACCTGGCGGCGAGCCGATCTCGAACAAATGTCCTCTTCTACCGGCATTCCGGCCGCGACGATCGCCGCGCTCAACCGACACATGTCCGCCCGTTGGGAGGACGTAGTGAACGGGCGTGAATTGGACCGACTCACCTGAGTAAACCGAATCTGGCGGCCGGGACGTCCAGCACATATCACGGATGCTTGCGCGTGTTATCGTGGGTTCTTCTCCGGGCCTTGATGCGGTATTCGGCACTGGATGACGATCACGATGTCGCGTGCATCTGACCTCACATCAGTGAGGGCTCATGCCGCGGCTGTCTACCCGTCTCGTCATCAAGGTGGTTGCCATGTCGAATGTTGTGCAGAGCGTCCGTAGCGAGGACCTCACCGAATCGGTCCGCTCCGATGTCGCTGCTCTCGAGGCTCGATGGTCCGGCGCCATGCTGGCCGCGATGCCACCTCGCCACGCGGCAAGGGTCGTGGCCGTCGCTCTAGGTACCCACGCGGCCGATACGTCGGTGTGCAAGGAATGGCGCAACGCCTCGCGCGGAAGTTGGCTGCCAACCGTCGATCCTCAACGCGCTCTGCGCTGTTGGGCCGTCATGGAGATAGCCGGAGAGGTAGCCGAGCAGTTCGACGACTTGGGTGTGTTCTCGACAACTGCCGAGCGCGATCAGGTTCGTCGTGACCTCGATGCCGTGCTGAGCGAGATCGGCACGATCTTGCTGCGCAACGCACGCAGGGTCGTCAACATCCTCGGCACACCTTTCCCCGGAAGAGGGGATGAGGTTGACGACCAGATCGTGCGTATCGCCGCACTTCGCAGCTACCTCACCCAGGCCGCATCGGGTGATCAGCCGCCGGCGGGCTCGCTGGACTGATCGAAGGCTTTCGCCTTCCGGCTTCCGATGCGCAGAGCAGTCACCGCAGGTAGATCGCCTGGCCGGTTGCCCTTGGGGTTGTCCATGTCGTCTTGAAGGATGGGTTTTCGGCGGTGCTCCCACAAATCGGATCGATTCGTCATGTTCACCACCTCAACTGCGGAACCTTCACGCCTGTGGGCATTCCTGAGTGCGTGACCCACGTCCTCGCCCTCGAGTTCGATCACGGCCTGGTCCTCGTCGACGTCGGCCTCGGACAACAAGACGTCGCCCACCCCATCCGGGGCCTGGGACAAGCACTGCGGGCGGTACGTCCCCGTTTGAGAAGGGCCGATACCGCCATCCAGCAACTCGCCGGCCTCGGCTTTACCGCCGATGATGTCGTGGGAATCATCGCTACTCACTTGGACTACGACCACATCAGCGGCGCGCTCGACTTCCCCACCGCTCCTGTCCACCTCACCGTGACGGAACTGTTCGCCGCAGCGCGCCGACCAGGCATCCGCGGCCGTATCCGCTACCGACCGCACCACCTCACCTCGATCACCAGTCGTGCACACACCTACGCACCGGATGACTCAATCCCGATCATGAACTTCCACGGGCACCCGCTCACCGACTCCGGCGATCTGTTTCTGATCCCGCTACCTGGTCACACCGCGGGACACGCCGCCGTTGCGACCCGAGACCCAGACCAGAAGGACCGGTGGTTAATCCATGCCGGCGACGCCTTCCTGCACCACACCGCGCTCACGTCAGCGTCTGACGCCTCCATGGACAGGGTCGAGAGAATGCTCGCGATGGACCCCAGTAACCTCGCGCACAACCACGCGGCACTGCGCGCCGCAGCCGACCAGGGGCATCTCGTCATCTGTTCGCACGATCGCGACCAGTACGAGCACCTAGCGGCCGCCGCGAACCCGCGCCGGTAGACGCTAGACAGATGGAGTAATTTCGTGATTCAGGATCATGCATAGAGCCGCTAAGAAGCAGTGCGCTCGGGGGGTTGTTTGATGTCACACTGGATTGTTGTCGAGACGATGGGAATCGGCGCCCAAGGCGAAGTCGAGCCCTCGGTGGTCTTCAAGGACGGCCGGCGCTCCCAATACACCTCCGTACAGAGGTTGCGGCAGGAGGTGCCCAACGGCGACTACGCCGTGTATGCGCATGTCCTTGACGCACTTGGCAAGGCCGCCGCGACCGGGCGCCCTCAGTCGGTGGTTGTCTCGCAGGTGCGGATCATCGCCGAGCCTGTGTTCGGGCCCAGCCAGGTGGTCTTCGCGGTGCAGCTGTGGATCGGCGACGCTGAGGCCACTCCCCCTCCGCGGCGCCTCGTCGGTGCTTTCGAGTTCATCTACGACGAGGCCCGCGATGTCGCGCACATCCACGACGGCCCGAACATCGAACGCGACATCCTCGGCATGGACGACTCTCCTGGGGAAGTCATTCGCGTTGCGCCCGAGGTCTTCCAGTATTTCTACGACTTCCCCCGAGAATCAGACATCGGGCCCTTCGTTCGCGACATGAACACTGGGCGCCTGGACAACGGAGCCACCTTCGACTCCCCACTCACCGTTCGGCATGCGCGCGACAGCGACGACCAGCTGCGCTACCGCTGCTACATGACGATGAGAGCTGTGCACCTGTCCTCGCGATGGGCCCTGCGCGGGGTCGTGCACGACATCAACGATGTCGACCCAGCCGAGTTCATTGCTTTCAACCGGCACACCGCCCGTGTCATCGCCAACCTTGAGGAGCGCGAATCCGGGTTGGGGCGAATCGATTTCGCCACCGGATTGGTGACCGATTGGCTGCGGACACCTCCCCCACCACTCGACTCGTGGCTCACCGACAGCCCCATCTTCCATGAGGACGATCGGGAAGAGATCGCGGCAGCACAGCTTGCACTGCTCACCCGTCGCCAAGAGAGAGCAACCTATCGTGCGCGGGTCAGATTCGCCGGCAGTCCGCCTGACCTGTGGCACACGGCCCGGATCACGATCACACCGGACAAACAGGGCGAAGACGGCTTGGGGTTTCTGACGGTCGAGCCACTGCCAGAAGTCATGGCCTCTTAACCCCCCGGGCCGCGGCGACACCACGAGGCTCACAAACTAGTGCAGCCCTTCGGTCTGGTGTTATGCTCCGAGCTACAACGCGCACCCTCACCGGTGGAAATTCCCAGACCCTGACGAACCCTTTCGGGTCTGGTCGCGAACACAGAGTGCAGTTCCATTTAGGCAACCGGGCGATGCCCGTGGGCTTTCTTACTGACTCGTTCGCCAGATTTCCAGTCACCCGGGGAGGTTTTTCGTGTTTTCATCACCACTCGCACAGACCCGCTCTGTCACAGCCTCCTCCTGCGCTCCATATGCCCTAGCGCGGTCGCGCTACGCTGGCGCCCCCGGAGGTCGACGTCGCGCTCTTTCATGGGCCCTCTGCACTTCACCCACTTCCAGCTCCAACGCAACGGCGAGGCGCTCCGCGCGCTCAGTCGTGAGTGTCCCCAGCCCCGACTCGAGTTGCTGTACCAGGCTTGTGGACATGCTTGCGGCAGACGCAAGCTGGGGCTGGGTCAGCAGTCGCAGGTGGCGCCAGTCTGCTAGGGATCGCGTGTCCGGCTGGGTAATGATGACCTCGTCCGCAGGGATCGCAAGAGCGCGTATCGCGCCGGCGAGGATATCCACCTGCGGGGATGCCAGCCCCAGTTCCCACCTGCGGATCGTCTCAGCGGTCTTGATCCCAGACAGTCGAGCCAAGTCACTACGGCTCATGCCGGCGCGCTCACGGGCCCGACGGAACTCCGCAGGCGCGAATCCCCGGAGGACGCTGCGGCTCATTCGATCGGAAAGTCTCGGCTCATCGCTAGACACTCTGGCACCTCCGCCGTACGATTCGGACCTGAGAGTATTTTATAAGAGGAATATAGAAGCGCTCTCACCGCTTGTTGCCAGCCGTTCAGACTCAGGAGAGGAGGCGTGCTGTCGCAGCGAAGTGACTCGAACATGAGGAATCTCGCGGCCCGGGGAAGTTGATTTGGCGATCCACACCCCGGGACCGCGAGCCCGATAAGTCCGACCGGCCCTTGAGCAAAGGCACGAACCGACGGACGTGCGTGACTTTACGCGCTCCCACAGGTCAGTGGCCACGACAAGCGGCCTGTCGACACCGAAACGTATTCGTTCATCGTCGACCCTTGGGGGCAAAAGTGAACCATCCGCAATCCGCCGAGCCTGGTTCTGGCGGTAACCGCCACACGCTCGTCGCGTCTACTCCACCGCGCGTGAGGCCCCTGAGCGACTTTCACGCTCCCCCTGCCGCTGCTACCCCTCGCGGTCGGAAAGCGCCCACCAGCACCGCTAACCAGGCAGCAGCGAACATCCTCAGCGAAGAGCCCTGCACTCGAGATCCGTACGGCTGGGACCTCGACGTGGTCCTTCATGACGTCGCTGCTATCAACCGGGCCGTCGCCCTATGCGAGCGATGCCCTGTCTTCACCGCCTGCCGGGAGGGAGCCCTGCGCCGTGGCGAGCGCGAAAGCACTGCTCCTCGATCAGTCATCTGGGGCGGCCTGGTGTGGGGACAGCGCGGCGAGCCCTGGACTACCGACGTCGCGCACTCTGCACGACTTGCTCACGCCGCCCGCAATCGCGAACAGCGCCGGCTACTCCAACAGAGTCCCGGCCGCCCCGCCGCAGAATCTCCGCAGACGGCCGTCGCATCATGACCGAACGCTTGCGGCACCTGCGCCTTTTCCGATCTCCACCGGAGGGCGGCGCGCCTCCGATGGGGCAGGTAACGAACGTGAAACGATCACGCTTGGACCCATGTCTACACCACCCGAGGAGGCCTCTGTCATGTAGCAGACAGCGCGCGAAAGTCTTGCGCCGCAGTCGTTTTGCCCGTACCGGGGCGGAACGGAAGCCGCCGTAGGACGCCAGCGACGAAATAACTACACAGCGATGGAGACACCGGTCCCCCCGAAGGGGAGTACACGGATTTTCGAGTGGGGAGCGAAGTTAGCCGCTTCGCTTCACCCCGAGAACTGGTTCGGAATCTAGTTACCAGCTAGACCCCGGAAGCCTCCCAAACAGGAAGGAATTGCCGCTCCAGGCACTTCTGATGGTAAAGCACACCCTCGACACGGGCAACTATCGCCGCCGTGTCGCGCCATTCACACCCCCCGTAGAGACATCACCGCAGGTCGCACCCATTGATAGGGCGATCGGTGAGGTCAACACGGGAACGCCCCGACCACCGTTGCGGTGACTGTCGGGGCGAACGCCCCTACCAGCGTTGTCTTCGACACCCCCCACAGAGCCGCACCAGCGTATGCGGCGACGTGCGGGAGTAACCGTTCAGTTCGGCTGGACGGGGGCGCACACACCACACCTCGCGCGGCGATCGCCCGCGCCGAGCGCGTGATTGCCGAGATCCTCGCGCGGTGCTGCACGCTGAGCCTGGCTCAGCTGATCGCGGCTGTTGACGCACCACCCTCGGTGGTGATCGACGCCGTACTCGGGCTTGTCGAGGCCGGCTCAGCCGATCTGTGGAGCCATCACGTCGACACCCACCTGGTCGTCGGCCTCCTGGACGACCACGGCGATCGCGCCGGATCTGGTGCCGCACAGGCTGGGGCGGTGATCCCGTGACCGCCCCAGCACTGCTTCCGTCCGACCAACAACCGCCGGGGACGTTCAGTGCGGCCATCGCTGCGCTACTGGAGCCGTTGTGCCTGACCGCCCGGGTGTCGCTTGCGTTCGCGGTCACCTGCCGATTACTCGACGCGGTAGAAACACAGCAGCGCAACGAGATTGAAGACCTCAACGCCGAGCAACGAGGCCGCCGCACGTGGCAACGACCTACCCCCGAGCGCACGACGGACGGTCGGGCCCCGGCGCAGGTGCCGTGCTGGACGAGCAGGGATGCCTGGCTCAACGCTGTAGCGGTCCTCCTTGCAACAGCCGAGGGTGCAGCTGCTCGCCGACGCCATCACCGCGTGGCCGCGGCGACCGTCATGGCCGCAGCCAAGGCGCACGCCCACTACGCCGAAACCCCCACCGGTCGATATATGACGGCCTCGTTGAAAACACTCGCTGGTAAGGCGGGGCTCAGCCTGGACCAGATTAAGGACGGCCGGCGTGTACTGCGCACCCTTGGCCTGCTCGTCGACGTGGCCTATGGGCAGCGGCTCACCGGGATCGAGATTATGGCCGCCCGCGCCCACCACGGCGGCACGCAGCTGCGCGTGGCCTCGCAGATCTCGCTCACCATGCCTAAGGACGCCGTCGCCGCTGTTGCCGCCGCCGAGCCGACACCCGCACCCGCACCCGCACCCGACCAGACATCACAGACGACGGGCCAGGGCCGCCGCCAGCAGCCGAAGGGTTGCCCACCCCTATCCCGTCAGGGGTCAAGTAGAGCTTTTTCTCTTTCTAGAAGTTCTACTTCTTCAAGAGAAAAACGGACATTTCCGTCGAAGAGCCCTGCGCAGGTCGATCGTTGCCGATTCAGAGACTCGCAGCGGGGATCGTGGCCCGCTGCCGCGGGCTCGACCCCGATACTGACGCACTCGCCTCACCCCGCAGGGTCGTACCGCAGTCGTGGCGTCGCCCGGACTTCCAGCGCAAACACCACCTCGGCCGGATCTGCGACGTTCTCACCGACGCCGGCATTGACCCGTCCACCTGGACACCGGCCGCGGTAGTCGCACGACTCAACGACCACGGCCGCAACGCCAACCTGAGCTGGCCGAACACCATCGACAACCCCGCGGCCTACCTGCGGTGGCGCCTTGGACAGATCGACTGGGCCACACCGAGTCCTGCCCCCTCCCAGAACCCACGAGCCGACGGGAACGGTCACCGACCCCCTGTCGCCCACCGACCCGCAGTCGACAGTGCACTACGCGCCCGCGCCTACGAGATCGCGGCCGCCGCCTGCGGATGGAACAAACCTGCGGGAGGCGCCAACGAGTAGCCGCCCTTCCCCCAGCGTCACCACGCAGATCCCGATCGACAGCCAAACACAAGGAGCATCAAAATGACCATCACCGTCTACACCAAACCAGCCTGTGTCCAGTGCAACGCCACCTACAAGGCTCTCGACAAGCAAGGCCTCACCTACAAGGTCATCGACATCACCGAAGACGCCCAGGCGCGGGACTTCGTGGTGCAACTGGGCTACCAACAAGCCCCGGTCGTCGTGGCCGGCAGTGACCATTGGTCCGGGTTCCGCCCTGACCGGATCAAAGCGTTGCGCCACGACCTGTTTGCGGTTTCTGCATGAGCACCTACCGGCCTCACGCGCAGATAGACTGCACGGGTCATGGAACGGTATCTATCTCTGAGCGAGTTCGCAGCGAGGGCGAACCTATCTGTGAACACGCTCAAGAGTTACGACCGCAAGAGAATGCTTCCCGCCTACGACGCACTCACCGGCTCGACGAGAGGTTGGAAGGAAGCGACCGTGAACGAGTGGATTCGCGACCGACAGCCGGTTCCGGACGGCGAGTCTTTACCGCGGTAAGACTCGCCGTCCCGGCCTGTCGCCTTGGCGAGGACACCTCCTCCGGTGGAATATAGCCGTGGGCCCCTATGCGGGCGCGCTTCGAGAGATCCCCCATCACATCTCACCGGTAGGGACTCGCTCCCTGTATTGAAATACACCCGAGAGGGTGTATCCTGTAACCCGAGGCGCTACCGTCTTTACCGCGGTAAAGACCGAACCGCCCTCGCCCACCGAAGTAGTCAATCGACGAAGCACACGGAGGCTCACCCCAGAATGACCGTCTACACCTTCATCAACCAGAAAGGTGGCGTGGGAAAGTCCACCGCCACAGTCAACTGTGCCGCAGTCACCGCCGATGTGATCAACGACCCCACATCAACATCCCAAGAAGAGGACTCCCCCGTCCTCGCCGTCTCCACGGACCCTCAAGGTTCGGCTGTGTGGTGGGCAGACAGGGTCGACGACCTCCCCTTCCGTATCACCCAGGTCGATGGCAATCCCGAGCTACTGCGTGCACTCGGCGACTTGCCCGGCGTCGAGCACGTGTTCGTGGACACCCCAGGCTGGCTAGGCGATGACCCTGGGACGACCGAGAACGGAAACACGGGGCTGGTCCTGGATGCTTTACTCTCGGCTACAGACCTTGCGGTAGTGCCGCTCACTCCAGAAGTGCTTGCGTTCGATCCCACAGCTCGAACGATCGAGAAGGTGCTCAAGCCTCGCGGGGTGGCTTTCAAAGTCGTGATCAACAACTGGGATCCACGAGATGGCCGAGCAGACCTAGAGGAAACGCAGCAGTTTGCGCGATCGATGGGCTGGCCGTTGGCGAACACTGTCATACGCCGGTACAAGCTCCACACTCGCGCCGCCGCGGACGGCAAGGTCGTCACTGAATACCCGACGAACAGGGTGGCACTACAGGCCAGAGAAGACTTCCAGCGACTGTGCCTCGAACTCAATGTGGGGGCCCGCTGATGGCGCGCAAGAATGGCGGACGAGTTGACCTGAGTTCGCTCGCATCCTCAGTAGGCGTCAACTCGACTGTGGACCCCACCGCTGCGGTCGACGGCATCTATCGCTCGAACGTCCGCCTTGACGAACTAGCGCCAAACCCTCGTAACCCGCGGTCCGATCTGGGGGATCTCGCCGATTTGGAGAGTATTCGCGATCGTCAGCTCCAGCCGGCGACCGCGATCTCTCGATCCGCCTGGCTCAGGTTGTATCCGGAAGATCAGAGCGCGATCAGCGACGCGCAGTACGTGATCGTCAATGGGTGCCGACGTCTCGCCGCGGCTCGACAGTTCGGGCGCGAAGGCCTCGACATGGTGATTCGTGACGGGCTGGCAGCGGATAAGGCGACGCTGCTGTGGGCCGCGATTGCTGAGAACCTGGAACGCCAGGACTTCGACGTCATCGAAGAAGCGAACGCGGTGGAGGCGATGGTCGCCGAGCTGGGAAGCGCCAAAGCGGCTGCCGAGCGTCTCAACCGCACGGAGGGGTGGGTGTCGCAGCGCCGCACCCTCCTCCAGCTGGACCCGGAACTCCAAGCGAAGTTACGGAGTGGAGAACTCGCGGTGCGGCATGCACGCACTCTCGCGAAGGTCCCGATGGAGGAGCAGGTCGCCGCCTGGCAGGCGGCAAGCGAGAAGCGTGAAAAGTCAACAGACACAGGGGAGGAGGGCGGTAAGCAGGCCCGAACGCCGGAACACTCCTCTGCTGCAATGAAGCGTGCTTTGAAGAGGTTCAAGGCCGAGCCAAGCACCGTAGCGATTGCAATCCGCGAGGTCTGGCCGCCCGAAGATATCGACGCACTCATCGAACAGCTCCAAGACCGTAGCTGAGGCGTTCTTTACCGCGGTAAAGCGACCAAGTCGGTTTACCGCGGTAAAGAGAGCTAAGCAGGAGCGACTATGCGAACGCAGAGGTGACCCCTTGAGTGGCAAAACGGCCGACGATCACGCGATGATCGTCACCTCCACAAAGGTTCTGTCCCCGTCGGGGATCGTGTTGGTAGACAAGCCTGTTGATTCGGTCGACAAGCTCCTCAAGGTGTTGGAGTGGCGTCAGCGTCGGCAGCCGTTGTCTCCGGCGGGGTTGCCGGCGCAGGTGTGGGTGATCGACGCTGCGTGCGCACAGCTCGGCTGGGGCCCGGACGATGTCGACCCGGGCGACGAGGCGGATTACTCCGATGAGGAGCTGCGCGAAGGCCGGATGAAGACCGACGTGATCGCGCGCCTGGATGACGCCACCCGCGAGCTACTCGGCCCCTTCCTGACCCCGCAGGGTGAGGACGGATGGCATCTGTACCAGCCGGGGGAGGAGATCGGCTACCGCCTGCACCTGTCTCACACCGCAGGGAACCGCAAGCTGATGGTCGATGTGATCCTCGAGGGCTGGGCGTGGACTGCACGCATCAACCACGACCGCATGGGCATCCTTGGCTCCGAAACCGCAGGCACGCTCATCGATTTCGATGACGAGATGGACACCGCCCGGGAGCTGGCCCGACGGTTGTGCTGGCATGTCGAGAACCTCGGCGTCCTGCCTGGGATCACTCCCGCACGTACCGGGGCGGTGATCCTCGACCGGATCTTCCGGGACCGCCGCAAAACCGGTCGCGGCACCATCGTCGATGCGCCAGTCCCGTTGCCGCCCATCGATATCACAGATGCCGACGAACTCGAACCGGTCATCGTGTGGTCGCGCGGCTGGATCGACACCGAAGAACTCGACGCCGCCGATGAGCTGGTGACGATCGACCAACGCGCCTCGTATCTGGCCAGCGCCGGCATGATCAACCTGGGATACGGCGAACTCGTCCACCACAGCACCGGCGCCGACGAACTCGCCCACACCAGTAGCCCTCTTCCGTTCGGTGTTTGGCAGATCACGCTGCCGGCCGCCGACACCCTCGCCCTACCGGACAAGCTGCCGCTCCCGCATCCGCGGATGCGCACCGACCGGCCCGTGACGACCTGGGTGACTACCGAAACGATCATCAGCCTGACTGCACCCATTCCAGATGGGGGAGCGGGCCTCGACATCGCCGATCTGGCGATCGCCGAGGCCTGGACCACCAGCGACCAGGGGCAGGTGCTCAAGCGGTGGAAGGAACTGCTCGCTGCCGCCCGCAAAGCCGCTGTGGAGGCCGATGACCCAATCCTCAAATCGATGGTCACCGACATCTACAAGGGCTACCTCGGTCGCATCGCCGGGGACCGCAACTGGGATTCCCACATGCGCCACCACTACCAGCCGATCTGGGCCGCGGCCATCAAAGCTCACGCCCGCCACCGATCCCGCGCCAAAGCCATGAAACTCGCACGCGAACACAACATCTGGCCCATCAAAGGCCTCACCGACGCCTGGACCTACCTCACCGCGGGTGCCGGCCTCGCCGACGAACTGACCTACCTCGGCAAGTTCGTGGTCGAGAAGCGGCGCCCACTCGACGACAACGTCATCCTCGCTCTGCTCTCAGCAACTACACCCACGGAGGTTCGCAAGGCGATCAGCACCGCCTACACTGCCTCCGGCCTGCCAGACGACGATGACTCCGCCACAACCGATCTCACATCCGAGAATGACACGGCCACCACCGCGGAGGTGGTGAGCTGATGGCCCAGTTCCGGCCGCGCCGTCGCGAACGCCGCGACGAGCCCACCGCCACCACTACCGCGGCCGCCGGCCGGCAGGTCTCCGTCGCAGCCGGGACCGCGGCTGATCTCGCACGGGCCGATGCGGGTCTGGTGGGGGAGCGCACCCCTACCGACCACCTCGGCACTATCGGCTACGACGCCGCCTGCAAAGCCGCCCAGGACGCCGGCCGCCGCCCACCCTCGCGGCGCACCTTCCGCCGCTGGAAACAACAGGGCCGCATCCCCGATGACCGCACCGCCGACCTCGTCGCTCGCCGCGCCGAGATCACCCGCATGGGCGGTGTTGACGGAGCCGCACGACAACTCGGCCGCTCACCGAGTGCCGTCTACGACTGGCGGGCCGGACGCACCAAGAGTCTGCGGCCCGACGCTCAAGGCCGCCTCGTCGATGCACAGGTCGCCCAACGCCTCGTCGACAGCGGCGTCGACGTCTCCCGCATGCGACCGACCATCCACTTCACCGCCGACGTCCACGCCCGCACCGACGGCGGCAACTACGACTACCGCATGGCCAAATCCTTCGACTTCGGCGGCCCCCAAGGCCTCGACCACACCCAGATGAGCCGCCAACAAATCTCCGCCCTCGGCGACGCCCTGGCCCGTGACGACCACGCCCGCGTCGCGGCCATCCTCGAAGAACACGCCTCGATCAACTTCGCCGCCTTCGACGACTTCGACGACGACACCGGATTCCACTTCGACGGCGTCCGCGACTTCCGCATCGACTGGAACTGACCCCTAGTCGTGCGTTGAATACCGAAAAATCCGAGTGACACTCGCTGTATAGGGCGATCGGCGCGTTACGTGCCGATCCGGACAGCAAGGGGTCACGAGGGTGGGAGTCAGTCTCCGACAACGGTTCACAAAGGTTGTCTCGGCGGGTGCTGTCGTCGCGGCGGTCGCGGGTTCGTCCCTGGTGACTGTGCCGGCCGCGTCTGCTGCTCCGGCGGCTGGGTGTGCGCCGGTGACGATCGTGATGATGGCCGGGACAGGGGAGACCCACGCCGCGGCGAACCCGAACCAGCCGGTGGGGATGCTCAAAGGCGTCACCGACCGCGTGAAAGCCTCTGTCGGCGACAACGTGTCGGTGATCTTCCCGGCCTACTCGGCGTCGGCATTCAACAAGGGACTCAACTACGTTCAGTCCAAACAGACCGGCATCGACTCGCTCAAACACACCCTGACCAGCCAGGTCAGTCAGTGCCCCACCACCCAAATCGTGCTCGGCGGATACAGCCAGGGCGCTGATGCCGCCGGTGACGTGGCCTCGGACATCGGCAACAACCGCGGCCCGATCGAGGCTGAGAAGGTCCTGGCGGTCGCGCTGTTGGCTGATCCCGGCCGCGGCACACCCGGTGAAGCGCTCGTGGGTCCCAACGCCAATAGTGGTGTGGGAATGGGCGGTAACCGTCCCGGCGGGATGGGATCACTGTCCGGGCGGGTCGCGACGATCTGTGACACCGGCACCAAGACCACGCCCGGTGACATGTACTGCAACCTCGACCGGCAGAAGTACCCCCTGGTCTCGAGCATCTCGCAGATGCTGGCCACCACGCCGGCCGAAGCCGGGGTCAAACAGCAGAACGAACGCCAGATGGCCGGTCTGCCCGGCGCCACGGGTGTGTCACCGACCGGGCAGCAGTCGCCGTCGCAGCTGACCTCGGCGATGACCACCGACTGGTCGAGTGCAGATCTGGGGCAGCTCGGCTCGAATGTGTCCACCCTGGCCCAATCGCTGGCCAACACCCCCAGTGGGGGACGGGCTGTCGACCTGGGCCAGATCGCCACCACCGCATCCTCGGTGAGCAACACCCTGCAACCGTTGCAGCAGCTCATCGGCTCGGGAACCGTCGACACGACCACCACCAAAGACCTGTCCGCGGCGCCGGCGGGTTCACCCGATCGCGCCGCGCTGACCGTCCTCAACAACGCGAACAAGGCCGACCTGTCTGGAGCGGTGACGACCTCCCAGCAGCTCGCCACGACTGCGGGCACCCTGGCCCAGCAGTCCGGGTCGGGCAGCCTCGATCCCGCACAGGCTCAACAGCTGTCGTCGCTGTCGAACCAGCTGGGCCAACAGACCGCCCCGCTGACCGCCACCCCCGCACCGACCATGGCCACCGCCTCCAACGTCCTGAGTGTCCTGGCGCCACAGAAGGTGATCGAACAAGTCCTCAACGTCGTTGTGGGACTGGGGTCGACGAACTGGATCGGCATGATCAACGGGCTGAGCATGACCGTGCAACGCGCGGTCGCCCTCGACGTGCCCGGGGTGCGCAAGAGTGCCCAGGAGATCAACGAAGCGATCGCCCCGCTGGTGAAGATGGCCGCCCAGGTCGATTTCAAATGGATCGCCAGCATCCTGCGGATGATCCCTGATCCGTCGGGGTACACCCAGATCGCCGCGACCGTCCTGGATTTCGTAGGCAACCTCGACATCATCCGGCTGGTCAACAACGTCCAGCGCATCGAGGGCATTGCTTTCGACGTCCTCGAGCAACGCAACCTCGTACGGTTGGCCGACCTCGTGCCGGTCGGCCTCGATCTGGCGACCGTGGCGTCCGGAGTCCTCAACGGCGGCACCAAAACCCCCGCCTCGGGGTATCAGCCCAACCTCGTCGCCGGTACGACTCTGTCCAACCAGGTCGCAGGCGCGGACTTCCTGGGCCTGACCAACTCCATGATCCAGCTCGTGTCCTCTGAGGACGCCAACAACCTCGCCGGGCTTGTCGACGCCGGTATCGAGGTGTCGCAGTTCGTCGGCGGCGCCACCCGCAACCACGTCGCCTACGGCAACTACAAAGTCGACAACTCCGGGCGCTCAGCCATCGAATGGCTCGCCGAGTGGATCACCCTCAAAGTCCAACGCGTACAAGTCTGACCGCTGCTGAAACGAGAACCTGATGTCCATCGAACGCACCCACCGTGACGACCACGTAGCGGACCCCACCACCACCCAGTCCTGGCGACGCCGCATTGGCGTAGGAGCCACGGCGGCGGTGCTCGGTGGGCTGGTCGTGGCCACCACAGTCGGCCTGGCCCACGCCGACGAGACCACCACACCGAGCACAAGCGCCAGCAGCTCGACGACCGCCGACGTCTCGACGGTGATCGCCGAGGCCTCCACCGACAAGATTGGCCTGGTCTCGATCTCCCAGGTCGCCGCCACCGGCGGGCTAGTGCCCAACGCGGTCATCCACATCGAGCGTCGAGACGACGCCGCCGCGCCCTCGACGGACGCATCGTCGAGCACCGAACAGACACCAAGCACTGCCACAACAACGTCCCCGCAGATCCCCACACCCGCCGAGGGTGGGGGAGCAGGCAGCACGCTCGCCTTCCCCGTCGGCGCCAGCCTCGACGTCATCACCGCCAACACCCCGATCGCCCTCGCCCTGCCCGAAGGCGTCTACACCCTCACCCACCTCGGCACCGCCGGCACCGATGAGACCGGGCCGTCGGCGTCCCCGGTCACGGTGCGCATCACCGCCGGCGCCCACGCCGCCGGCGCGCTCCGCGAACAACCCACCAGCAACACATCGACCACACCCGTCCCCAGCAACTGACCCCCGACACCACACCACCTGGAGTTCGCCATGACCACCGACCCGGACAGCCCCGACCGGCACAACATCGCCGGTCTGTCTGCGTGGCTCGATGCCGCGATCGCGGTGGTCGTCACCGCCGCCGGGCTGGTCGGGTTCGCCGCGGTGTCGTGGACCCAGCCCTTGGACAGCGCCATCGCGCTGGTGCTGATCGGCGTCGGCGCAGCGGTGGCGGCGTTGTTCGTTGTCGCGGTGGGCTGGAATAGGCCCGCACTACTGCGCCCGTCCACGGTATGGCTGGCCACCCTCGCGGTGTGGGCCAACGCCCTCGTGGTGGTGTCGCCGGCGCTCTACATCGGCACCGTCGTCGTGATGTGCGCCCTGGCCGCCACACAGGCCGTGCTGCGACGCCAACTCCTGCGACCGGTGGTGGTGGCGCGATGATGATCGTGCGCCGTCTGGTGGCGCTGCTCGTGGGCGCGGTCGTTGTTGTAGGTCTCGGGGTTGCCGGCGGGATGATCCGTACAGAGTCCACCGACGCCGCCAAACAGACGATCACCTCCTGGATCGACGAGACCGCCGCCGACCACATCACCCCGGTGACCGCCCAGCCGGTCACCGGCACACCCCGGGGCACAGTCGACGGCGCCGCTGATGAGGTCAGTCAACTCCTGGCCCGCGTGCGGGTGGTGTCGGGGCTTCCCGACAGGCCCGGGTACGAAAGGTCCTGCCGCAGAGGCAAAGCGTGCGTGTTCGGTCCGGCCTGGACTGACGATTCGGATGCGGCGATGTCGCACAACGGATGCGACACCCGCAACGACATCCTGCGGACCCAACTCGACGCCGTGCAGCTCGACCCGAAAACCCGCGGCTGCACGGTCCTCTCCGGTGTCCTGGACCCCGACCCCTACACCGGTGCAGTCCTCCCGTTCCGTAAAGGCACCACCAGCAGCGACATCGAGATCGACCACGTGTTCCCGCTCGAGGCGGCCTGGCATGCCGGTGCCCACGACTGGCCGCTGGCCAAGCGGGTCACCTTCGCCAACGATCCCGCCAACCTCCTCGCCGCCGATGGCTCGGCCAACAGCGCCAAAGGCTCCAAAACCATCGCCGAATGGTTGCCACCCAACCGCGCCTACGTGTGCACCTACATCGCCACCTACCTGCGCGTCGCCGCGGACTACCAGCTGCCCATCACCACCGCCGACCACGCTGTCGCGGACCGAACCTGTTGACCCCCAGCAGGACAGACGAAATTCACGACACTGAGGAGACCCCATGACCACCACCCGTACCCCGTTGCGGCGCGCCGCGGCCGCAGCGCTGTTGGCCGGTTCGATCGCCACCGGCCTCGGCCTCGCCGCCGCACCCGCGTCGGCTGCGGTCACCCCGATCGGCACCGTCGACGGTCACCGGGCGTTCGGGATCGGACCCCATTCGAGCGCCGAGCAGTGCGCCCCGACCGCCAACCGACTCACCAGCTTCGGCGCCAAGAAGTTCGGTCCCCGGTTCGGGACCTGCTACCGCGCCGGCAACGGCCAATGGTGGGCCATCAGCCCCTGGTCGGCATAACCCCACAGAAACCCCTCCGGTCCGCGACAAGGTCTGCCCCCAAACCAGGTCGACGCGGAACGGAGACGAGGAAGCTCGGGTGGCTCCCGCGCCGCCCTGGAATCGACGACAGGACGGGCCCGTCCGCCAACCGGACCCGCACTGTGCACCCGTCGCAGGACGAGCGGCGGGAGCCACCCGAGCCCCACACGCAACCGGCGACCCCCTGGGAGGGCGACACCTGATGACCACCACCGCTGATCACAGTGTGCTGGCTGAACTGCTCGACCTGCCCGACGGTCACGAAGTCGACCTCGACGGCCTGGCCCGCGAACTCGCCGACGCCGGAATCGACATCGCGGATCCGGACAACACCGACCGCATCCTCACCCTCGTGGAGGTTCACCAGCGATGACCGCCTCACCCCGCGAACCCAGTCCCGGGTCTCGGCCGGTCGCCTACTCCGAACTCCCACAACAGGACCCGACCACCCGACATCAGCCGCCGACCGCTGCGTTCGACGAACCCGCCCCATATCCGGCCAGTGCCTCACCGGCGAGCCCGCCATGGCTGACCCCCGAGCCGGAACCAGAACCGCCGGTACGGCCCGGTCTGTTCGTCGGCCACCCGGCCAGCTTCGCCGCCGGCGTCGCGGTCACCGCGGTAGCGGTCGCGCTTACCGTCTGGCTCACGGTATGCTGCGCCAACTCCGTACTCGCCCAGATCGACCCCGCCAGCGTCTGGTCCCGTCTGCCGATACCCGTTGGTGAAGCGATCGGCTGGTCGGTGGCCGGGGTCCTCGCCGCGGCCGGTCTGCTCCTGGGCTTGATGGCCACTGTTGAACCACCCCGCACCTACTACCGGTGGATGGTGGTGCTACTCACCGGCGTTGCGATGGCAACGGTGTACACCGCCAGCGGTGCCGTGCACTGGCAGCATGCGATCGCACCCCTGGTCGTGGTGCTTGTCGCGGCAATCGCCATCTCCGTCGGCATCGGATTGGTCGGCTCCGACCGCGCTCTGCGGTCGGTCAACCAGCGCACGCCCCTCACGCCCACACCGCGCTGGCAGGATCACCGATGACGACCGCGGCGTCGCTGGACGCACTCGAGTGCCGCGCCGATGAACTGACCGTCGGCGACATCCTCATCGACGGCCCGCAGCCGGCACACGTCACCGCCATCCACACACTCACCGACACCGCCACCGGCGCGGGATATGTACGCATCACCGCCCGCCACTACGACGTCTACGGCGACACCGACGCATTCACCATCACCGAACGAACCACCACCGTGCGCCTGATCGCCCTGCACGACGACGGCAGCGACGTCGACATCGACGCCGATGACTACCTCGACGTCGATACCTGCGGCGTTGCTTTCCCGCCACGATGAAGGACCCCACCCATGGCTGATGTTGTTGACCTCGCCGCCCGACGGGCGGCAACACACGCAACTCGTAGCGGCGGCGAGGTGTTGGGGTGCAACAACTGTGGGGGTGCGTGGTTCGAGTTGGATGCCCGCGACGCCGGGCTTGACCGCGACGCCGGCGCGGTCACCTTGTCCGCGGACGGGACAGTGACCGGGTGGTGCGGCACCCCACGATGTCTGGACTGCGGCGAGTTGGTTGCTGCGCTACGCATCGCGCCTCACTAGAATGTCCGGTACTTCTCACATATCAGGTTCGCCCGCAGTATCGCGTTCCCGACAGGCCCGGCAGACGAGAAGGTCCCAGACCCGCTCTGCTGCCGGGTCTCCCGCGTTCACGGCCTGGACCGCCGCCGGCCGACCGACCCCACCCACCGTCGAGCTGCCCGGCCCGAGGCTGTGGTGCTGCTGCTGCGGGACCACCGACCTACCGCTGGTGGCCGCTCTGACGGTGGTCTCCCGCAAGTTCACCGACGCCGAATCCTGGGTGTACGGAGGGGACTGGTTGTGCGCCGCCTGCGGATGGGCCTACAGCACAGCCGAACTGCGCCGCACCGTCTACCTCGTCGACCAACATCACCCCGCCCACACCATCGTTGAGCGCACCGAGCTGGGGGAGCTGCTGGCCGCCGGCCCACTACCGGTCGACCAGATGGCGGTGGTGCCGGTCCGTGGTCGCCGCCACATCCTCCCGACCGCACGATGGGGGCATGTCTGCACCGACGACACAGCGGTTCGGTGGGATGATGCCGCGGTGGCGTTGTTGACCGACCTGCGATGGATACGCACCCTGCCCGGGGTACGCGCAGCGATGCTCACCGACCCCGCTCCACCCATAGCAGTGATGCGCGCTCTGCCGGCCGACCAGTGGCCTCAGCTGCTCACCGCCTGGGACGCCTTGTCGGTGTGGCGCACCCACCCTGGGGCGTGGTGGGACGGCGCGATCGCCCTGTCCACACCGGTCGCTCCTGCCGTGACGGCGAGGCGGGCAGGGTGAGCACCACCGACGAGGGGTCGACGCCGACCATGCGATGGCGGGCCGCGGTCCCGGAACTGCCCGCGCTCACCGACCCGGCCGCGATCTGCGCCGAACGGCTGCTGCTGCTGGTGCACTACGACCTGGATTGGGACTCCTGGATCGGCGATCACCGCCACCGCTACTGGGACGAGCTGCTCCCGGCGCGGGTGCGGGCGGCGACCTACCGCGCCGACAGCCTGCCCACCTGGTGGTCTCTGCTGGCCCAAGCGCTCCCCATCACGGTCCCCGACCGCGGCCGCCGGCTCGAGGTCGCCCAGCTCCTCACCGAGCCGTCGGCGCCGGTGCTCAATCTGCTTCGCGATCAACTACCTGCCCTGATCCTGCGCGTGCGGATCATCGCCGAAACCGTCGCCGACAATCGCCGCGCAGCCGCCGAATCCGCGGGAGGGAAGGGCTGATGGGGGAACCGTTGATCAGCGCGGTATTCGATCTCGACATCACCGCCACGACGTCGATCGTGCACCGCGACGACACCCGCAACAACTCGTCGATCCAGAGCCTGTTCCGCCGCGAGAAAGTCCTGACCCCGACCGGGGAGGTGGCGGTGGTGCCGATCATCTCAGGCAACGCCTGGCGCGGCATTCTGCGACGCACCGGCGAAACACTCCTCGCCGAAGTCCTCGACTACGACGGACAACTCACCCCCGCGGCCGCGCACCTGCTGCGTAACGGCGGGTTCCTGCGCAAATCGACTCGCGAGATGACCCCCGAACAAGAGCGCGAGTTGAAGACGTTGGTGCCGCTGATCGGGCTGTTCGGCGGCGCCGGGAACGCGCGGGTCATGTCCGGGAAACTGGTGGTGTCCAAGGTCGTTCCGGTCACCGCCGACACCCTGCACCTACTCCCCACGGCACCACCGGGTGGTCCGATACCGCGGTCGGTGCACACCGTCCTCGGGCAGGAATCCACCAGTCACAGCAACGACCTGTCCGACACCAACCCCGCCGCCGACGGTGAGACCGGTGAGGGATTCAGCCCGATCCGTCTCGACACCGAGACCCTCATCGCCGGCACCCGCCTGTCCGGACAGATCCGCCTCACCCACGCCAGCTCGGTGGAGTACGCGCTACTGGCCGACATCCTCGAGCACTTCGCCACCCGCGGCCACCTCGGCGGCCGCACCGGCGCTGGCCACGGCCGCATCCACGCCACCCTCACCCAGACCATTGCCGCCGGCGCGCCCGCCGAATCCGATTGGCGCACCATCATCGCCGCCGGCCGTGATGCCGCGATCACCGCCCTCAACACCCTCACCTGATGCCGATGCCCACACACGCGCTCTCCCACCCCGCCGACGACGAGCTGCCGTTCACCGAGCTGCTCGAGGCACTGTTCACTCACCTACCCGGTCTGACACCGGGAACGCGGCTCACCGGCGACGAAGTATGCCGGCGCGCCCACCGATCACACCCTGGACAGCTACAACCCCCGGCACTGAGCTCGCTCCGTCACGGCCGCGTCCAGTCGCCCAGCCTGACGACCGTGGCCGCCCTCGCCGCCGGATTTGACGTTGACATCGCGTTCTTCACCACCAACTTCCACCACCGTCACCACCACGAGACGATGGCACAGCGAGTCCTCCTGGCCCGGATCAGCCGACGCCACTATCGTCTTGCCGCCGCCGTGTGCGCTCTCCCGCCCAGCAACCGAGAAGCTGCGTTCGTCCTCATCGGCATCCTGGAGGCTCAGGAAGCGGCGAAGGCCGGTTATTCCCTCAATTCGGTGTGGGGCCAGCATGGCTGACAGACACGTCGATCCGGAGGATGGAGAGGAGTCCAGTCCAGGACCGGCGCACGCACTATGGATACTGGCCGGGATCATTGTGGTCAGCATCGCGATCGCGGTACCGGTGGCCGCCGCTCTCGCCTGGCCGCTCATCTATCTGTCCGAGTCCGTGCTGCACCTGGGGTGCACGCCGAACACCATTGACGGCCAGCAGGTGTGGGTCTGCCCCGATCGGATTGGATACGCCATACCGGGGATAGCCCTGGTCGCGCTACTGACCATCCTCGGCACCGCAATCGGCGTCTTTGTGCTTCGCGACCAACTCTCGGCCCACCGCCGGCACCCGCGAACATGACCACCACGAGCCAGACCGGAATGGTGCCGCTACGGGTGACCGCCGACCTGCCGCACGGGGTGTGTGTCGGCACCCCGTGGGGGATCAGCCTCGACGGCCTGTTGGCCTCGGTGCTCTGGCACCGCCGCAAAGCCGCCGCTGCCGGCCGCGGTGAGGTCCTCACCTACGACCCCCTCGCGGTGCCGGAAGACATGGAGCTGCCCCTGGCCCGCTGCGAGGTCGGGCAGCCGTGGCACTGGATGTGCACCTTCGCCCACACCACCCCCGCCACCCCACAACCGGAGCCGCGGATGAGATCGAGCCGCACCGATCACGCTGATCTGCAACGCCTCTCACCCTCTGTGCCCTCCACGGTCTCCGATACGCGCGGGCACTACCGCAAACGCCTGATCCCCGCCGTCGCGACAATCACTGCGACGGCGACGTGGCGGGCTGTCGGCGACCCCGAGAAGATCGCCGAGCTGCTCGCCGAGGTCACCGAGATCGGCAAGTACCGCACCAGCGGCGAAGGCCGCGTCAGCTCCTGGACCGTCGAATCGGCACCCAGCGACGACGTCTGGTCCGCTGGCCACGAACACCACCCCGGGGTCCTGGGTCGCAGCACCCCGGCACCTTGCGTCGCCGACCGCCCAGACATCGCCCACGGTGGACGCGCGAGGGTCGCGGTCCGTGCCCCGTACGCCCACCCCAGCCGCCACGCGATCGCCGCGTACCTGCCCGCACCCGACGAGGCGCAGCGGTGACCCACGTGCGGGGCCGCCGAGCCGCGCGCACTGCGGTGATCGCGGCGCGCGCTGTCCTCGCCGCCGGCGTAGCCGGTTGCGGGTCGGACTGGGAAGTTCGACCCCGCCACCGAATCAGTTGAGGAGGCGCCATCGCCCGGCGTTCCCGGCGCACATGCTGGGTCGTCCCCGTGTTCTGCGGCGTGTGGTGGAGACGCCACGCTGCGCGGCCTGGTCAGTGGTTCGTGAGACTCTCTGTTCGGACCATTGAGCGCGAGAGAGGGGGTGCGGCCCGTGACGGAGAACGATGGCACGGTCCCGGCGAGGAGGGACCCGGCGGCGGTAGGTGGCGGTGAGCCCGCTGACCGGCTGCGTTGGGGCTGGGTCGTTGTCGTGGTCGCGGTCGGGCTGGGTATCGCCGCGGTGGCGTGTGCGCTACCGCTGATGTTCGGTAAGGAGTTCGGGACGTGGCAGGGCATCTTGGCCAGCACGCTCGCAGCTGGCGGCATGAACGTTCTTCTGGCGGCGGCGCTGATATGGATCGAACGCAAGATCGTCCAGCGTGTTCGTGTCGCCGCGTCGGAGAGTGCCACGGCAGCTGTCGAAGAGGGGACCAGAGATCTACGGGAAAACGCCGAGCACCTCACCCAACGTCTCGACGAGATCGACGATCAGCTGAACCAGCGTCACGATCGACAGCAATCCCACCGCGCCGAGATACTCGACGAGCTGGCAGAAAGGCCGAGCTGGGACGTGTTGGCGTCCGCGATTCGCGAAGCCGACAGACTCAACGCTGTTGTAGGCAGTGAGATCACCGCACCGCTCACCGGAGACATTGCCGCGCACGTGCCACGGATCACGGTGCAACTGGCGGTTATGAGCGAAACCAACCATGGCAGCTCATTCGGCGCCGGCGGTTGGGTGGAAGACATCCTCCAGGTGGAGGTTTCGGCCGGCGGGAAGTCGGCGTTGGTGACGTGGAGGGAGGGAGAATCCGCCGGGGAGATGCTCGGTGCGCTGGCCGATAAGCTGACTCGCGAAGGCATGAACAGCACGAGGTCCAGCGTTGTCGCATCGACAGTGTTTCCTAGTCTGAAAACCGCTCTGGAACAAGCCATTACGACTAGGGCAGACCACGATCCGTGGTTCACCGGGAGGATGATCGAGCGCATCGACGATGATTGGGTGGTCACCGACCGCGGTCTAGAATCGCGGTCATTCCAGCTCGCCTTGGAGCTTGACGAGAGCCCAAGCCGCGTTGCCTACGGAGTCGCGGGCGTAGGAGGAGAAGACCCCGCTCTGCCCGACCGCCGGCGGGCGTCGACCCCGGTTTATGGGAGGTCGCGGTCTCTCGGACCCGCCACCATAGCCGTGCGAGGAAGTTCGCCAGGATCATGGGTCCGCGTGACATCTTTTGACCCCATCCGCCGATTGGCACTCGAAGCGACGAGGGTAGGTGGCGTAGAGTGAAGCCGCAGATGGATGAGACACAAGGGTCTCTGGTCCACGCACAGGTGAAAGGACGCGTCGATGACGGCGCTAATGATGAGCACAGTTGATGCAGCACACGCGCGGTGCGCCCGCCTGGCGGTGGGCTTGCGTGAAGCCGATCTCGAGCAGCTCGCCGGTATGCCGGCGGGCAGCGTTGCCGGGTGGGAGTCGGGACGACTCCCGGTCCCCGACACCGTTGATGGGCTGCTCGTCGAGATCACCGCGGCCGCGGCCGCCGAGACGGTCCGCCTGATCGAAGTCGCCGCCACCACGGGGACGATTACCACGTTCGCCGGCAACGACGTCGTCGCCGCCCGCACCGGTGGGCGTATCCGCCTCGAAGGAGTACATCGGGTGTGCGTCGGCCGTGCGGCGATGGCGGTGCCGACGGCGACGGTCGTGCGCCGCGACGTCGACGGCACCGAACGTCAGGCGTGGCTGCTGTGCGTGACCGCAGCCTGCGGGATCGGGCTGGGGCAGATGCAGCGCTGGTTCGATGTTCGCAAACGCGGCGTGCAGTACTGGATGTTCGGCGACCGTCCCGCGCCGGCGTCGGTGCTTGCCGACATCGCCGAGATCGCCGTAGTGGTGCGCGCGCACATCGATGAACTCGCCGCCGACATCGATCCGGACGACCCGATCGTGTGGGTGTGTGCCACCGATGAGCAGATGGATCGCCAGTGGCCGGCGCGCGAGCAGCTTCCGTTGCCTACCCACCAGGTGTGCGCCGCACGCGCCGCGGCCGGCGTTGACGGCGCGCGGCTGGTGTTTCTGCCAAGCTGAATGGTGTGAGTTCCACGCGGACGGCCTACACCGGGCACGGGGTGATCGACCTCGAGGCCGGGCCGGTCGACGATGCGGCGATCAAGTCCGCCGGCCTGGTGGCCGAGAAGTTCTACGACGCGATGGAACAGACCCGCATCGGCGCCGACCTGTCTGATCGGGTCCTCGAGGACGACACCTCCCGCAACCGTGCGGCCCGCGACCGCGATCGCGCGTTCCCCCGTGACACCTCGACCGTCGATGATGACCGCAAACGCCGGCGGCTACCGGCTCGCGGGGAGTTCCGCGGCGATCTGTCCTCGCGGCAACGCAAAGACCGTTCAGCGGCCAAACGGCGCGTTCATGAGACCGCCCCGCAGAGCCAGATACGTGAGATGAGTTGGGCGGTCCGTGATCCGCAGCGGTGGAAGCATCTGAACTCGTCGCTGCGTGCAGCGACCGGTGATGCCCAACAGTTGCCCGAGCGTGATCGCCGCTCGGTGCAACGCCTGGACCGGCTGATCCAAAGCTACGAACGCGACAGCGGCCGTGGGCATGTGGTGTACGCGGTCGTCGAGCTACCCACCGACAACCCGGTCACCCGCCGCCGGGATGTGCCGGCCACGTTGCAGCCCGGGGCGCGGATCTCGTTCGACCAGTACACGATGGCCACCCACACCCTGCACGAAGCTGCTGCAGTGGCTGACCGCCGCCGCGCCGAAGGCGGCGGCTCAGGTGCGTCGACGGTGATCCTGGAGATCGAAACATCCCGAGGCATGTACCTAGGCCGATCAGACAGCGTCAACGACACCAGCCACATCCTTCCCCGCGGACTGGGGATGCGGGTGGCCGGCATCGACGAGCACGCCGACTATGCCCGCCCCGGAGGTCACGACTCCACCCTGGTCGTACAGCTGCGCGACACCCCACGCGATCCCGACTACCAACCACCGATCACCGGCCGCCGACTGTTCTCCGACCGCCGAGCTGCCGCCGCCGCGCGTGCAGCGGCCCGAGACACCAAGGAGCCCTGACCATGTCTGCAACCCGCCCACCCAAAGACCTCCCCCCGATCCCACCGCGAAAGAAGAAGGGCGAGCCCCTGGGGCGTGGCCGGTGGAACGATGTGCTGATCGTGCACGACGACATCCGCTTCGGTATCAACAGCTTCCGCTCGGTCGAGCCCGGCGACCCCAACGCCGACAACGAAACCCCTGAGGTGCCGCACATCAACACCGCCGCCTCCCGCCGCCGCAAGCGGTAACAGGAGGGCCAGCAGTACCGATGCCCGGCGGCGACGGTCTCGACCCCGGATTGGACCTCACCGCGCTGCGGGCGGTCCGCGGCCGACGTTCCGACGGTGCCGCGGTGCTCGCCCAGATCGCCGACTATCGCGATCGTCACGGCGGGATGTGGGTGGCCTGGTCGGGTGGCAAGGACAGCACCGTGGTGGTCGATCTGGCTCGCCGCGTGGACCCGGCGGTGCCGGTGGTGTTCTACGACTGCGGCCTCGACTTCCCCGAAACCCGCACCTACCTCGCCGATCTCGCCGCCGCGTGGGAGCTGAATCTGCACGTGGTGCCGACCGAACCCGATCTGCTCACCCTGCTCATCGCGGCCGGCGACCTCGACCCGACCGCGCCGACCCGGCACCTCGAGGTGGACATGCGCCAGGCAATGATCACCGCGCCGGCTGCCCGTGCGCATGCCGTGTTCGGGCCGGCCAACCTGTGGGGTGTTCGCGCCGACGAATCCGCCGGCCGCCGCCACCTCTACCGCACCCAGGCCGCCCGCCACAGCGGCGACGTACCTCGCGGTATGGTGCACCGAAGCGACGGCACCAGCAGCTTCGGGCCTATCTGGAACTGGAGCACCGAACAGGTGTGGCAGTACAGCGCCGCTCGCAACATCCCGCCGAACCCGCTCTACGCCACACTCGCATCCCTCGGCGCCGATACCCACACCGCCAGGGTCAACGCCATGATCGACCCCTCCCGCCTGGACAACGGCCACATCGCCCGCCTCGCCGCCGGTTGGCCCGACATCTACCACCGACTTGTCGAGGTGCTGCCGAGGCTGGCCGACTACCGATAAGCGCGCAACGCGGCATGCGTGGTTATCCGTAAGTGCGGTTCTTCCGCTTCTCAATGAGGTGCTTCTATCAACTCCGCAAGCGGCGCGCGATGGCTACAGCGGGATGGGGGATCGGTATCCGTCGGGGTGCTGTGGCAGCCAGGAGTCGTGTCCGAGGCTGATAGCCTGCGGGCTGTGGTGGAGGTCAAGCGAGCTGAAGTGCACGAGTCGTGTTTCAATGCGGCGGCCGAGTATCCGTACTCGTTGCGGCGAATGGATTTTGTGTCTGCGATGCAGGACGTCTACGACTTCTTTGCTGATGTGAACGAAAACCTCACAGCGAAGGGTCTGCAGCGGCTTGATGAGATGCTGAGGCCTGCCGCGATGTCGGGCATGTTGTCGGACATGATCACTGACAGTGTGGCGAACCACTCACGGGGTCTGACCTCGAACTTGTTTCACAATGGGCACCCGGATTTGATCGTCAAGGGCCGATACCCACAGGACGGAGTTAAGGCCGGCGAGGAGGGCGTCGAGATCAAAGCTACGCGCAGTCGGGGTGGCGCTGTTGACATGCATGGTGCCCGCAATCAGACGCTCTGTGTGTGGGTGTACGAGGTCGACAACGACCGTAGCAAGTCGGTATACGAGCGTGAGCCGCTCAGGTTCCGCGAAATCTACTTGGGCGAAGTGACTGTCGACGACTTCCGCCGAAACAATCGAGGCGCGTTGGGAACTCCTACCTCGACATTACATCGAGAGGGCATTAAGAAGTTCCGTCAAAGCTGGGTCTACCTCGATACCGGAAGCGGTGAGGGCGGTCATTCAGCTTGGCGGGTTTGAGCCGATCGGGTCGCAAACTGCGCGAGCTTTGGGATCGCTGACTTGGCCACCTTGAAGTAGTGCGGATCGCGCTCGAGGCCGATGGATTCGTACCCGATGTGCTCGGCGGCGGCCAGGGTCGACCCGGAGCCTGCAAAGGGGTCGAGTACGACACCCTCGCCCATCGGCAGCGACGCTCGGACGATCGTCCGGAGGAACGACTGTGGTTTGAGTGAGGGGTGTTGGGCGAGATCTCGTTCATTCTGCCGCGTGGGGTGGGACAGGATGAGGTCCCCGAAGGGTTGCTCTTCCGAGATACGGCGTAGCCCACCGGTTTTGAACTTGCGCAGGTTATCCGCGACTGTCTTGCATTCGATCGGCCGGCGGTAGAGCAACCAGGGTTCCCACTGCGATCGGGGCATGACCGATACGTCAGGGAACTCGTCGTGCGCGTTCTTGGGTCGGTCGCCACCCCGCATGGTCATGACCGCCCGTACGATCTCGCCGCGCCGTTCCAGACCAGCGTGACCCAGTGCCGCAGAGATATAGGGAGACACGAGCGGGTTGGCCGCGACCATAACGTGCGCACCGGGGACGAGGGCGGGCAGAAGCGCCTCTCCCCATGCTTGGAAGAACTCGGAAAGCTGCTCCAGGTCGGACTTCGTCATGGTGGTGAAGCGCGGGAGCGGCGAACGCTGGTGGCCATCAAACGATGGTGGGATTCTCCACACTCCGCCTTTGCCGGCGCGCAGTTTGGCTTGTTGGGCGTCGGTGTACTCGTGCAAGCCGTACGGAGGGTCTGTGACCACCGCGTGAATCGACTTCTCTGCCCGGCCTTTCAGCCATGTCAGGCAATCGGTGCGGATAAGCTCAGCGCGTCCGTAGGTGAACGGCTTCGGCGGAGTCACCGTGTTACTCGCTTCTTCCTGTACGACCCCCGGCCGTGGCGTTCGAAGGTGCCCGGGGTGTTGAGGCGGAGGTAGGACCTGACCGATGATCGCGCGACCTCGCGCCCGACACTCTTCTCGACAGCGGCATGGATCTCGCCGACCGTCATAGGCTCGGAAGTCGTGAAGCTGTTGAGGATTGCATCGCGCACCACGCCTGGCCTCTCGCTCATGCGCCTGAATCTAGACGTCTAGACGTCGTATGTAAAGTCGCCTGGCGGGAACTCAGGCTGCGTGTTCTTGTTCATCCGCGCCGGGCTCGACGTGGTGACCGCATGGGAGGCGTGGCGGTGGTGGGGGTTCGTCGTAGACGGAGTTGTTGGCCAGCATCGCGTAGAGGACATTCGATCGGCGGCGTGCGAGGCAGATGAGCGCGGCGTGATGGGTCTTGCCCTCAGCTCGTTTGCGTTCGTAGTTCTCCCTGCTCACCGGGCGTCTCAAGGACGCGAACGCGGCGAGATACATAGCTCTTTTGAGCCGCATGTTTGCCGGTGCTCTGGTGGTGTTCGCCCCTGATGGAGGTGCCTGAGCGCCGCGTCCGAGGTGCGATGCCGGCGTAAACGGCGAGCTGGCCGGGTTTGTCGAAGCGTCTGATGTCTCCGATCTCGACGAGGATCGTCGCAGCAGTCCGGGGACCGACGCCGGGAAGCGAGGAGACTACCTCGCCGTGGGGGTGACGGTCGAGTTCGTTTTCGAATTGTGCGCTGAGGTCGGCTCTGGCGTTGCGGACGTCGAGGAGTTGTTGGGCGAGGGTCGATATGACGTAATCGGCTTTCGCGGCTCCGGGCACGACGACCGACTGCTCAGCGAGTGCTTCGGTGATCGTGGTGACGACTGCGTCTCCGACGCGTGGCGCGTAGTGTCGCGCTGCCTTGCGCAATGCTGCGGGTCGAGCGTTTGATAGCCCCTGTGGTCCGCCGAACTTCGCGAGAAGTCCAGGTCCGACGGGCCGGTGAAGGTGCTTTCCGATAGCACGTTCCAGGGCGGGGTGCAGGGATAGCAGTAGCGAGCGCAGTCGGTTGATCAGGCGGTTCTCTTCGGCCGCGAGGTCAGCGTCAAACCCGGTGAGAATGCGCAGGCCTTCGACGATCTCGTTGCTCGCGTCAACGGGAAGCAATGTGTCGGGCAGAGTGCGTGCTGCATCGGCGATGATGTATGAATCGCGTGCGTCGGTTTTCGCGGAGCCCGGGTACAGGTCCGCTATCCTGCGCATACGTAGCCCGGGAAGATAGGCGAGGTCCAGCTCGCAGTCTCGGGCTACCGCTAATGGTAGCGCGCCGATGTTGCGCGGCTGGTCTACGACCACGAGCACGGAACCGAATTTGCCCAACGCGCCGAACAGCTCTCGGAGCTTTGTCTCGTCTTGCGGCAGTTCACGGCTTAGTATCCGCGAGCCGTCTGGGCGCAGCGCAATGGCGTGATGAGTGAATTTGCCGACATCAATGCCGCAGTAGACATCGTAGTTGTCGTATCGCATGACTACTCCTCCCGGTCGGGGCGTGAAATCGTAGCCGCGGCATCGGTTCCCGGCACACACGTTATGAGATCCAGATCAGGGCCTGAACCACGCTTCTATCAGCGATGAACCGACGCCAGACCACCCCGGTCGCGACACCTCGCGAGACCTGACAGGGTCAGTGGGCTGTGAGCCATGCCGGAGTAGCTGGCTGACACCAGTGATAACACCGGGGTCCGACAAGAAGATAACGGTGTTGGCTGTCACCTCGCGCACCTTGAAATCCAGTGTGGTCAAGGGGAAGAGCCAGTAGTTGACGGCCACTCGGTGCTGCTCGGTGGGTGCCGTGGAGGTGTCCAGAAACGCTGTGACGATCTCGGAGTTGATCGCGCGGGCATCTTTCCAGCGGATCTCGCGCGGAGGCTCCTCGAGGGCGCGCGCTTCCCACCAACTGGTCCAGGCGGCCTTCGTCGCTTCGACCCCCGCGAGTGAGGTGACGCCAATCGCGTCGAGGGCGAGCAGAAGAGTGACCGCCCGTGAGGGACGCTGGGACATGGACGTCGTCTCGGCGTAGACCGAGTGGCGAGGGGACTGCCAGCGCAGCTCGAAACGGTTCTCACTATCGGCGACGAGATCAACGTAGAGCGACGATTCCCGGTGGTGGTCAAGTTCGTTGTACATGATCCAGTCGACGTCGTTCGGACCGTCGAGATAGCGTCTGTCGCGGTAGGAGTCGACGTGTCGCTGCGCTTCGACGAGGTCATCCAGCCTGGCCTCGTACGCCGCAACGTAGATCGCTCGGGCCCGGTGGTCGTAGAACCGACGCTGTAGCGCTGCCAGCCTGTCGTTGGCGATCTTCTCGGCCCGAACGATGTCGAACAGCATCATCGCCAACCCCGCCTGTTCATCAGCCAGAAGCTCGATCACCTTGGCCGACCGGTGCCGGCCGGACTCCCGCAGCAACGCGGCGTCGGCGGTCAGGACCGCGACGTGCTCGGCGATCGCGGGCAGACCCTCGGCGATGACGGGCGTGCGGGCAGCTCCGGAGATGTTGAATAGTTGTACGAGGGCACGTGGTTCCACCTGGTCATTGTGCCGGGTCGGGCGGTTGCGGGGACAGCGACTTTTGGTGGGTCCTGTGAGGGCCGGCGAATCCCAGGGGCCTGGCCGTACCGGGCGGCCCCGGTATGAGGTTAGACCGTCGTATTACGTTGTGGCGGTGGTGGTTTGCTGTCGGTGGTGTGGGTTAGTGTGTGGATCAGTTCCGGTGAGACATAAGGGTCTCGCCGGAGCCTCGATCCGAAGGAGTCCCGCATGGGGATGGATGTGTTTGGGCGGGCGCCGAGCGCGCCGGTGGGTGAGTACTTCCGTAACAACGTGTGGTGGTGGCGGCCGTTGGCGGAGTTCGTGTGCGAGCGGTATCCCGAGCTGGCTGCGGGGTGTAAGTACTGGCAGTCCAACGACGGTGACGGGCTCGACGAGCAGACCTCGATCGAGCTGGCGGGGCGGTTGCGTGCCGATCTGGCGTCTGGGGTGGTGGCCGAGTACGAACAGGCCCACACCGCCCGCCTGGCAGCGTTGCCGGATGAAACCTGCCGGTGGTGCGCGGGCACCGGGGTGCGTACCGATGAGGTCGGGGTGCAGATGGGTCTGGACCGCCCGCGCGACCCCGAGACCGGGCGGGGCGGATGCAACGCGTGCAACGGCGTCGGAACCCACCCACCGATTGATGCGAGCTATCCGTTCAGCGCCGAGAACGTGGCCGAGTTCGCCGAGTTCCTCGCCGCCTGCGGCGGATTCCGGATCTGCTGAAAGGGGCAGGCCAGTGACGACGACACCACAACAGCAACGGACGCCCGCACACGCCGTGCTGGAACTGTCCAGCGACGGCGAAGACGATGAGAGGCTGCGCCTGGCCCTCGACGGCTTCGAGACCTACGTGTATCTGGTCATCGACGGCGCCTACTACGGGGCGTTGAGCATCCGGCCGCACCCGGCACGGCATGGGTGGCAGCTCGAGCTGGGCCAGTACAGCCAGGTGACGCAGGACTGGGCCAGGCGGAACCCGATCGGGCGGCTGGGTGGCTGGATCGAGTGCGGAGACAACGGCTACTACGCGGTGATCGACGGGGCGCCGGCGTTCACCGAGGACGGTGGGTGGCCGATCGCGTTCGACACTGCGCAGGAAGCCCACGTGTCGTTGGTGACCGCGCTGCGCCAGTTGGGCCGTGACTACACCAGCGTGGTCCACACCGATGTGATCGACCTACGGCGCGGTGAGGAACGCGACGACCCGGCAGGAGACGTGCCGCTGAACCTCTGATCGCACGCCAGGGCCGGGTGCAGGTAGTCGTCGGGGCCTCCGACGACTACCTGCACCCGGCCGTACCGGCCATACCGGGCGGACCCCGGTATGAGGTTCGCCCGGTGTATTGCGTTGTGGCGGTGCTGGTTTGTTGTCGGTGGCGGCGGCTAGTGTGTGGGTTAGTTCCGATGAGACATCAGGGTCTCGCCGGGCCGAATCGAGGGAGTGATTTCGATGGGTGAGTGCGTGTCGAGTCGAGTACCGCAGTCGGTGGCGGCAGTGCTGACGGCGGTGCCGGGCCTGCTGGGTTTCGTCCCGCACCGTTCGCTGGTGATTCTGGCGTTCGCCGACGGCGGTGAGCGTGTGGTGGCGACGATGCGTCACGACTTCGCTCGGCGCGCCGATGGCAGCGCGCACGAGCACATGTATGCGACGCTGCGGGACCTGGCGGCGATCACCGCCAGCTACGGCGTGACCACGGTGGCCGCGGTGATCGTGGATGACCGGCTGCGCCGCGGCGACGCCGCGCACCGGGAGTTCGCGCACCGGATGCACGACATCCTCGCCGGGTGCGGCGGGCTGCACGCGGGCTATGTGGTCGAGACGATGACCGAAGGCCAGCGGTGGTGCACGGTGTGGGGAGAGGAGGCCCGCGACGGCGCGGACTCTGATGAGGTGCTCGGTGATCCGTTCACCTCGCCGACGGCCACCCGCGCCGCGGTCGAGCAGGGACGCACGGTGGTCGCCAGCCGCGACCGGGTCGGCGCCGACCTTAGTCCGGACGGCTGCGCGTGCGGTGGCTATGGGTTCGACGCTCACGGTCACACCGAGACCGATCCGGTCGCTGCGGTCGCCACGGTGATGGGCGCGTTGGACGGCCCGGTGGACTGTGTGACGGCGGCCGCGGTCGGGCGCGCGTTGTGCGACCTCGACATCCGCGATGCGTTGCTGGCGTTGGCCGGTACGACCGCGCACCGCCACACCGCGGCGAATCTGTGGCAGCACATCGCCCGTCACAGCATCGGCACGGTACGGGCGAGTGCGGCGACGATGCTCGCGCACCTGTACTACGTCGCCGGTGAGGGCGCGATGAGCGGTATCGCACTGGATGAGGCGCTCGTCGCGGATTCGGATTGGGCGTTGGCGCGGTTGCTCGATGAGGCACTGCGGGCAGGCGCGCATCCGAGCGTGCTGCGGTCGATACTCGAGACCAGCGCCGACATGCTCGCACTGCTCGGCGTCCCGGTGGAGGTCGACGCGGTGGCCGCCCTGCCCGCCTGACCGTTCTGTCCGACGGGCCTCCCACGGCCCGGGGCGCCGGCGCTCGAAAGGGTGCCGGCGCCCGGGCCGTACCGGGCGGACCCCGGTATGAGGTCGGCCCGGTGTATTGCGTTGTGGCGGTGCTGGTTTGTTGTCGGTGGGTGCGGTTAGTGTGTGGGTTAGTTCCGATGAGACATCAGGGTCTCGCCGGGCGATTCCCGAAGGGGTGTTGTGGCGATGGATGTTGCCGAGTTGTTCGCAGAGGTCCGTGATTCGTTGGCGGATGTGTTCGCCTCGATCGAGTGGGCAGAGGATGAGATCGCGGCGGCGCAGCGGCGCTGGCCAGCTCGCTCAGATGCGCTGTTCCATTCGTTCTCGCTGATCCGGCCGCCGGTCGAGTTGCTGGAGCGGCTGAGTGTGGAACCGGTGTACCGGGCCTATGCCCGGGAACTGCTCGATCGGGTCGGCCAAGAGCAGGACACTCGCCCCGGTACGGCGGTGGAGGTGTGCTTGGGGCTGCGGGAAGCGAGCCTGCGGGCGCCGCTGAGTCATGACGGGTTCGGGCTGTATGCACGGATGTGGGATGCCGCCGGGCTGCCGGAGGTCGACGGCGTCACCAACATGCGAGCCCATTACGAGGCGATCAGCGCCGACGCCCTGGACGAGGCCGAAACCTATGCGCGCCGCCACATCAACCGCCCCGACCGGGTCCTGGAGGTCACCGGGTGCTGCGGACAGCACCACGGCGTCGAGGTCGCGTGCGTCTACGCCAGCACCGACGGCGAGGCCGCCGCGTGAGCGCCCCCGACATCGCGCCGGTGTTCTCGGTCGAGGTCACTGAGACGACCACGACCCGCTACCGCGTCCGTGCCGCCGATGCCGATCGCGCGCAGGACGTCGCCACCGGACACAACATCGAGGAGGGGAGCGAGGGCGGCGAGGTCGTTGCCTACGAGCGCGAGGCCGAGGCGTTCCCCGAGGCCCCCACCGAGGCGCGTAGCGCACTGGCGGTGATCACCGACCCTGACGACCCGCCAGCGGTGACCGTGGGCGAGATCGCGGATCAGATCCCGGCCCGCGCCGCGCAGCTGGCGTGCGCACAGATGATGACCGCCCTCGGCGGTCAGGCCGAGTGGACCAGCGACACCATCGAATGGGTCGCCGCACATCTTGTCCGCATCGCCCCGCACTGGGTGCCGACGTTCACCGACTCCGGGACCACAACCGACGACGCAGTCGACTTCTGGCAGACCGTCGACCTGGCGGCCACCGACAGCGCCGAGGTCGACGCCGACGGCCAGGACAGGGCCTGGCTGGGCCTGTATGAGGCGCTGGCCGATCATCGGCGGTTGGCCGGGCAGATCAGCGCGGCGTCGGAGGCGTGCGACACCGGGCTCCTGACGGCCCTGGAGATGGACGAGGTCGACTACCTCAAACGGGTGCGCGACGCCGCTGAGGGGGTGCGTCGTGGCTGATGCGAAGTACCCGCGCCGCGACGGCGAGGACCCGGGCGCGCACTACATCGAAGAAGCGGTGTCGGTGTACCTGATGCGCCACCCCACCCAGGACCGGTGGGTCATCGACCCGCTCACCATCGACGGCGGCGCGTTGGATTCGACCCACGACACCTACCCGTCCAACGTCGAATGCCATTGCGGGCAAGACGATGCGGTGTGCGACACGGTCACCAATCGCATGGCCGAGCAGCCGTTGCCGTCGGGCGAGGAACTGATGGTGATGCTCGCCGACGCGCTGGGCTACCAGGTGACGCTGGCAGGTGAGTCGCAGTGACCATCGACCAGCAGACGGCGAGTCCGGTGGTGTTCGGCGAAACCGGGGAGCGGGCGCGGGCGGCGCTGTCGTCGCATCTGACGGTGCGCAATCTCGTTGAGCGCCATACCGAGTTGGCGGCGCTGCGCACCCTGTATGAGGTGATGTGCAGCAACGGGTGGGTAGCGATCCACGTCGACATCGAAGAGTGCTCAGCGATCGAAACACTCGCGCTGGCCGACGGCGAGCGCTGCTACCTGGGTGCCGACAACGACCTGGAGGCGATCAACGATGTGATGTTCGAGGTCGTCGGCAACTGCCCACGACGCATCTTCCGCTACCTCGACGGCCAGTACTGGGCCGATCGCGGCGACGTGCGCGCGGCGATCAACTCAGCACTACGCGCCCAAGTCCCCGCCGGATGGCCGCCCATCGGATAGCGCTTTGACCCCGATTTTGGGGGAGGTGACAGAGTGTCGCCTCCCCCAAAATCGCAGGCCGAGAAGTGCGGTACCGGGCCGACCCCGGTATGAGGTAGGCCGGGTGTATTGCGTTGTGGCGGTGCTGGATTGTTGTCGGTGGGTGCGGTTAGTGTGTGGGTTAGTTCCGATGAGACATCAGGGTCTCGCCGGATTTCCTGAGAGGACAGTGTCATGACTGTTGCGCAGTGGGATGGACGTTCGTTGGCCGCGGATCTGGCCTATGTGAAGCGCGTCACCGGGCTGTCGGCGCGCCGCGGTGTGTTGGCGCCGTTGCGGACGGTGACGATCGCCGCGCTCGGCGGGGTGGGCACGCTGACCCACTACAACTACGACGCCGGGGTGGTGGTGCGCGCGCAGATCTCCGGTGACATGGAGGCGACCACGGTGGACTTCCCCGAACTCGCCGCGGCGGTCAAAGCCGCGGGGCGCGGGGTGGTCGAGCTCGAGCGCGACGGGGACCGGCTTGTGGTGGCCGGGCCCGACGGGCGGTCGTCGGTGGCGGTGTTCGCCAAGGCCGAGGATGTGCCGGTGATGCCCACCGTCGGCGGGACGGCGGTGCTGGTGGCCGATACCGCGGTGTTCGCCACGGCGGTGGGCGCGGTGGCGCCGGCGGCCGGGGATGATGTGACGCTGCCGATGCTGACCGGTGTGCACATCGACGCCGACGACGCCGGGGTGGTGTCGATGGCGACGACCGACAGGTTCCGGCTGGCGGCAACGGAGTTGGCCACGGCCGCCCCCGTGACGCTGGAGGCGCCGGTGTTGGTGCCGGCGAAGGTCCTCGCCGCGGCCGCGGCACGGGTGGCCAAGCGCGAGGGCGCGGTGAGTGTGTACGTCGACGGCGGGAACGTACGCGTCAGCGGCGGTGACAGTGACGTCGTGGTCCGGGCGCTGGATTGCCAGTTCCCGCGGTGGCGGAATCTGCTGCCGGGTGCTGGTGATGACCGGATGCGGGCGCGGATCGCCGCGCCGGATCTCGCGCGCCGGCTCAAGAAGCTGTCGGTGTTCTCGGTGCGGGTCACGATGGCGGCCGACGGTGTGCGGGTGGAGGCCGGCGACCTCGAGACCGGACAGGTCTCGACGACCTTCGACGTGGCCGCTCACGACGTCGACGACCGTGTGGTCGGGGTGGTGGTCGGCTACAACCCGGAGTATCTGGCGTCGCTGCTGGCGTGCGCCCCGGGTGAGGTCGAGTTGACGTGGTCACCGACCGCGCCGACATCGCGGCCGATGACCATCGAGTTCGATCGGGTGCGTCATCTGTTGATGCCCGTCCGGTTGCCCGGTGCCGAGCCGGCGGCGGCGGCCGCCTAGACCGGGTCCAGCGGGGCGCCGGCACCCACCGATCGGGGTGCCGGCGCCGAGCCGTCCCGGCAGGCCCGACCGGCTGTACCGGGCGGACCCCGGTATGAGGTCGGCCCGGTGTATTGCGTTGTGGCGGTGCTGGATTGTTGTCGGTGGGTGCGGTTAGTGTGTGGGTTAGTTCCGGTGAGACATAAGGGTCTGGGCCGGACACCTAAACCGAGAGGGGCCGTCATGGCTACTGCTGATGTGTCGGGTGTGCGGATCGATACTGAGGGCGCGGTGTCACAGGTGAGCGCCGAGGGCGGCGACACGCTGAGCATGTTGCAGGCCGGGGTGGGCGGGTACGTCGATGTGGTGCGCCTGCCCGGCGGCATCGATATGTGGGTCGGTGATGAGGCCGCCTACACCCAGCCCGTCAATGCGTGGGCGTCGGTGCTCAACGATCTCCTGGGCGGTCAGCCGGTGATCTGGGGTCCGGTGGTGTTCGCGTCGTCGACCGACGCGGGGGAGACCGTCTCACTCAGCGGTGAGCAGGTCGCGCGGCTGGCGGCGTGGTTCGCCGATGAGGTCGAGGCTCCCGACGTCGCTGCCGCGATCACAGGTCTGGGCGGTGTCGAGACCCCGGCGGGGGTGCAGTGATGCCCGCCCCTGCCGCGCCCGCTGCACGTGCCGTTGACGCCGCGCCGTCGGCGTGTGTGTGCTGGCGGGTGGGCACGGTCCCGCACGCGGGGCACTGCTGTTTCGACGGTCCCGCCGAGGCGTACCAGGGCGACGCCGTGCTGCCTCCGTGCGGGCACTGGCACCCCGCCCTAACGCTGGCCGACATTACCGGGCAGCACAGCATCACAGACCACCCGGCGAGACATCAGGGTCTCACCGGGGCACATGGAGGGAAAGTCGCATGACGACAATGGAAGTCAGCCACGGACACAACGGGCACGCTGCCGAGCAGGTGTGGCCGTCGATCGGTGAGGGTGTGTTGCATCTGCCGAACCCGATCACCGACGCGGGGGCGTGGGTGCCCGCTGAGGATGTGCGCCGGGTCGAGGCCGAGGTCGAGCGTCTGCGCGAAGAGTTGCGGCGCGCCGAGCTGGACCGGGACACCGCCCGCGAAGAGGCGTCGACCTCGCGAGGGAAGACCGGGCACGCAATGAGGCGGCGTGCGAGTGGGCCGACGAGAACGATCTGTGCAGCCAGTTCGAGCAGTTCTGCGATCAATTCGGCTGGCAGGGCCGCGTCGACGATCTCGAGGTCACCGTCGAGGTGACGGTGCAGGTGTCGGTGCTGGCGTCTGATGTCCCCCGCAACGAGCAGGAGAGCTATTGCCTAGAGCAACGCATCGACGATGAGGCAATCCGGGAGAAGCTGAGCGAAGGCGCATTCTCGCTCACATCGACGTCGATCAGCGATTGGGACCGGGTCTAGCGGGCCGCTGACAGCCACCGTGGCGGGGCAGGTGAGCGCCCAACTCGGCTACCCCTGCCACGGTGCCCGGTCCAGACTCCCAGACACCGACAGGCAGAAGGGGAGGGAGGGGTGCAATGGTGGGGGTCCCCTCCCTCCCCTGTGTAGCGTCCACTCTCTCGTTGGGTGTGGCAACAGAGCAACGCGACGGTAACGATAGCAAACCGCCGATCCTCTGACATGACGGGCGTCCGCCGGCCTTTTGGTTGCATGTGCGAGTATCGGTCGCGGTGGTCTCAGATTCCCGCAGGGAATCGGTTGTGTGGCAATGGGTTTTAATTCTGTTGTGCGGTAGCATGTTTCATATGGAGTCAGAGAGCGCCCGCAGGGCGGTCGGTGGGCGCGAGGCAGGGTCGGCCGCAGGCCGACACAGCGGCGTCCTGGCCCGTTGCCCGACGGGAGTCGTGATAGACTGATCGACATGAAACACGGTGCACCACAACCACACTACAGCCAATCGGCCGTAGGCCGATGGGGAGCGGGACAC